>CP012388.1:3900000-4142802 GCA_001708385.1 Flavobacterium psychrophilum
AAGCACCAAGTGTCAGCGTTTTAAGCTCTTCCAGGCAATTGGTATGGTCTAATAGTAAATCCTGCACCTGTTTAGGTAAAGACGCAACAGGGCGTTCTTCATTTTCCATTAAATGGGTATAAAATCCGGAAGGGCGTCTTACCGTTTGTGCAGCATTATTAATAAGGATGTCTAAGCGACCGTACTTTTGTTCTATAAAATTGCAGAAGATCTCTACACTAGGAATGTGTCTTAAATCTAATCCATGGATTTTTAAACGGTGTCCCCATTCCATAAAATCATGCTCTTTAGCAAAACGAATTGAAGAATCTACAGGAAAACGGGTCGTAGCTACAACTGTTGCGCCACCACGCAAAAGCATAAGGGTAATATGGTAGCCAATTTTTAAACGGGAACCTGTTACCACTGCAATCTGACCTTTTACATTTGCTGTCTGGAAACGTTTTGCGTAATTAAAATCGCCGCAGTCTGTACACATAGTATCATAAAAGTGATGCAGCTTGGTGAACTGTGTTTTGCATACATAACAATTTCTGGGCGTTTGTAACTCTAACTGCTCCTTAGTAGATAAATCGGTGAAATCTAGTAATTTGGGAGCTATAAAAACAGGAGCTTCACGGGCTTCACGTATTCCGGTTACTTTACGGGCAGTCCTGTCTCTCTTTTCCATTTTTCGTTTTAGAGCCTGTTTTCCGTCTTTTTTTCTACGGACAAGTTCATCGCGATCGGGCCTTGAAAACTGACCTGCAGCTTTAATCAATGCTGTTCGCTGCTCTTTTGGAATGTCAAATATCTGGTCGGTATTAGTATTTAACTCCGTCAATAAAGCAATACATTTCTCTATTTCTTCAATGCTTATTGCATTTGGAGTTATAAATTCATCTTTCGTCATCATAAAAATCGGGTTCAATTATGGCTTACCGCCAGCGGTGCAAATATAGTTCTTATAATCTCTGGTACAATTCATTTTTATGTTCTGTTATGCCTGATTTTGAGACTATGAGACTATAATACAAATCAGTAATTTTTCGGAAGTTTTTATCAATCAGGTTAGGCAACAGGATTTTAAGAAAATACTGAGCATGCGTTAATTTAAAGCTAATTCAATGCGTACATTATATATACTGTCCTTTTGTAAGTAACTTTAAGAAAAAGAACATTTATGGAAAACACAGAAAAGAAATTCACGGGTAAAGTAGCAATTATAACGGGTGCAGATTCAGGAATTGGGCAAGCTTCAGCTGTTGCACTTAGTCGTGAAGGTGCTGATATTTTAATTAATTATCACACTGACGAAGACGGCGCAAAAGAGACTTTAAAATTAGTTGAAGAAAATGGCAGTAAGGGAATCATCCTGAAAGCAGATGTTAGCGACTATAAACAGGTACAACAAATGTTTGAGGAATGTGAACGTCAGTTAGGGACTCCCTGGATTATTGTAAATAATGCAGCTGTAAACCAGTCGGGTGTCAAGCTGGATGAAATGGATATTGAAGTTTTTGACAAGACGATACGTACTAATTTATACGGAACTTTTTATGGCTGTAAGGAATTTATAAAAATAAGGAAAGCAAATGGCAATGGAGGGAAAATAATAAATATATCTTCTATTCATGAAGAGGTGCCAACTATTGGCGGAAGTGACTATTGTGCAAGTAAGGGAGCTATACGAAATCTAACCAGATGCCTAGCGCTCGAGTTGGGGCCTTTCAATATAAATGTAAACAATGTGGCTCCGGGCATGATACTTACACCAATGAACCAGGAGGCAATAGATAACCCCAAACAGTTAAAAGAAGCCCAAAGTAATATTCCATATCAAAGGGCAGGAAAACCGGAAGAAATTGCAAAGCTTGTGGTTTATCTGGCTTCGGAAGATGCTTCTTACGCGGCAGGTCAGACTTTTACCCTTGATGGCGGTCTAAGTATAAATCTGGGGCAGGGGGCGTAACTATATTAAATTTGAAAGGCTTAGAAAATTGCCTGTCACTACGGTTAAAAACCTTCATATCCCAGGTTTTGGGAATAAATTTAGATAACTAAAAAATAGTCTATGGAAGCAATCTACAATAATGTATTTACCGAACTTAAAAAGTTTATAGATAAATCCTCAGATGATGATTTAAAAGCAGAGCTATACAGGGAGAACCTTCGACGTAAGTTTGCCATTGCACCACCTTACCTGGATACAGATTGTTTAGCTGTAGAAATTAAATCTAAGACTCTTACACATAATAACGCTCCGGAAGGTTATAATTATGTTGTTGGCGATGTCGCTAACTATGCCTACTATAGTATTCCTGTAAGAGGAAAGGTTGAATTATTAGAACATAAAATTAAGGATATCCTTGAGGCAAGCAACAAATTTGCTATAGTAAATAGCTATCTATTTGTGGAGGAATACTATTTTGAGAAAATTGAAAATAATGAAAAAGCGATTCAGGCCGTAAAAGCAGAACTACTGAAAGATCTAAATTTCATACATACCTTTATAGAACAGATCCATAAAGAATTAAAAGTATTCGGTAATAGATTAATCACTGAAATTGATATTGAAATTTCAGCAGAAATTGAGCGAAGAAACCGGAAAAATCACACGTTAAAAAAACTAAACCCCTATCAATAATAAAACCACCTTGCAACAAATTGCAGAATGCAGAATGCAGGATGAATTGATTATGCTTTATTCATAATCCGCATTCTGCAATTTGTTTAAGGTTTTGGGATTACTCATCAGTTTTTTTAACCTGTTTTTCAACCGAGAAGTGGAGTAGGAGGGCATCATCTTCAATATGCCTTACATCTTTAAGGCCTAAAAGCGTAGAGCTTATCTTTTTGCTTTTAGTCTCTCTATCAAAAAAGGTTGATGCATCTTTACTGCCATCTGCCAAGGGCAATAGAATTTGGTAAATCTCATCTATAAGTCCAAGGTCAAGGAAACTTCCATTTAGCGTGCCACCACCCTCCAGCATAAGTTTATCTATAGAAAAAAGGGAATATAGTTTTTCTACCACCACCTCAAGGTCAACTACAGATTTTCCTGCAAAAATATAAGATAAGCCTATATCCTGCAGATGTGCCAGGTAAGCATCCTGTACTTCTTCTGTTAATACGGTAATTACATGCTCTCCCTGCATCATTGGCGATTCCCAGCCCAGTTTTGCGTGTCCGTCTATAGCAATCGCATAAGAGGAAGCATCCTTAACTGCAATAAAATCGTTGCGGTCTATTTCAAAATCACCTTCCTTGTAAATTGGCTTAAGGTAATGGGTGAAATCTTTTTCCATGGTAGTTCTCCCTACTATCCATGTCGGTATGCCAATCTCATCATGGATCTCTTCATATTTCGCGGCGAGTTTTTTTACCTGCGGATGGTCACCCCAGGTTTCTGAAAGAATTTTTCCATCAATAGATGTCATCATAAGGCACGTAATATGAGGTCGACTCTGTTTCATATAGTATGATTAATTAAATTTTATTGTACATAATCTGAAAGTTAACAAAAATTGATAACACAATGAGGACTTTATAAACCTGTTAACTTTCGGTTATAAAAGTTATTATGAATTTGTCACTTTAAAGGAGATGTAACGGAAAAACATAGTCCCTAGAACGGATAAAAGAATAGTTAAAGCCTGCTATTTCTTATGTAGAATAGCTAAATTAGTAGTTACAAAAATTACAGCACTACGCCTGGAAAAATATAATGAATGCTAAGTCTTAAAAGGGAAAAGAAACAAAAGAAAAAAGAACAGGAACATATCGCCAAAAACCTATTGCCTTGGGTTACGGCAGTTGCTATGTTTATCCAGTCGTTAGATGCAACAATTCTTAACACCTCGTTGCCTGTTATTGCACGCGATATGAATTATTCGCCTACAGAGATGCATTCTGTTATTGTTACCTATGCGCTTACACTGGCTTTGTTTATACCATTATCAGGCTGGCTTGCCGATAAATTTGGTACAAGAAGCATGTTTATGCTTGCCGTTGGCCTTTTTGTTGCGGGGTCATTATGCTGTGCGCTCTCGGTTGACCTTCTTACTTTTAACCTGTCAAGGGTGCTGCAAGCGATAGGAGCCTCTATGATGGTGCCAATAGCAAGGCTTGCCATATTATACCAATATCCTAAAAATGAACTATTAAAGACCATGAACTTTATAACAGTTTTTGGCCTTTTGGGAATGGTGGTAGGACCCAGTTTAGGCGGATTCCTTTCGGATAATTTTTCATGGCACTGGATCTTCCTTGTAAATGTTCCGATAGGCCTTATCGGGATAGCAATGGCAAAGAGGATTATGCCCAATTTTAAGAAGGCAGTGGGAAGATTTGATTTTCGTGGGTTAATGTATTTTAGCCTTTCACTGATAGCAATAACAATGGTGCTGGAACTTATAAGTACCGGCCTTACGCACTGGATGCTCATCTTAGCATGCCTGCTGGTATTTAACCTGTTGGCTGTTTTCTACTATATACACTACAAAAAAACAGAAAAGCCTATTATCGATTTAAGGTTGCTTAATATTAAAACGCTGCGTGTAGGGCTTTCCGGGAGTCTGATTACGCGGCTTGGTATCGGCGGGTTACCATTGCTATTACCTCTTATGTTGCAGACAGGGTTTGGCTATTCGGCATCAACAGCAGGACTGTTATTACTTCCTTCAGCGCTTTCTAATGTGGCAATAAAGCCATTTATGGTACGTATTATTAAAGCGCTGGGATATCGAACGGTACTAATTAGCAACACTATTTTACTTGGAATTGTTCTAATCATTTTGGGTTTTGTAGAAAAGGAAACGCCAATTGGATATTATATTCTGCTAATGATATTTTACGGATTCTTTACTTCTATACAGATGTCGGCAATGAATACAATTACTTTGGTTGACCTGGATGATAATACAAAGAGCGGAGGTAATACTATGCTGGTTATTATGCAACAGCTTTCGGTGAGTTTTGGCGTATCAGTAGCCAGTGTTATATTGTCGTTCTTTCAATCCGACGCTTTCGATATGAACAGTACGCAACCTTTCCACTATACTTTTATTGTGCTGGCTATATTTACCATTCTTTCCAGCCTTACGTTTACGAGGCTAAGTAAAACGGATGGCAGCGGTTACGTTTAGATGTCTATTTTTGTTGTTGCTTATACAGCATTTCTATTACGTTATTGAGTGCGTTCTTTATTTGAGTTTGTCCTTCAGGCACTGCGGCATCAATACCGCAAAATGTACTGTTGCTTTTAGTAATATACATGTTGAGGTAGTAAATTCCGGAAATTAAAATTGCCATCGTTGCCTGAAATCTTCACTATTAAAACCAAAGTAGGTCGGTAATTGTCTGAAACTCCTTGTTCGAATTAGAGTAGTCAAATTGCTCGATGAGCATCTGTTTCTAGAATTGCTGACTTTTTTTATATTTGCGGCATCATACCAAAACGGACAAATTAACGAAGTGTAAAACCTAATCGGGCTTTTTTTAATAAATTTTATAGCAGTCCATCAAAATGAGATACATTTATTTAATTACGCTGTTGGCTTTTTCAATAAGCTGTTTTTCTCAAAAGAAACTGCCTGTAATTAGGGCAACCTCTAAAGCTGCAGTTGTATACGAAGAAGGCCAGAAGGCAATACGCTGGAATCTTAGCCCCGAAACAAAAGTTGATGCCTATACTACAAACAAATTAACCAAGCCAACATCTGTAAAGCTTAAGACCGATATTGATTCGATCAGCCTTACTTTAAAAGAAGGGCAGTACAAGGATTTTATAGTTTTGCTTAATGGTAAAGATTCGTGCTATACACGTTTTCAAAGCCCCGAAGTTAAAGATTACCGTAAGGTTTCTCCTGAAATTCACGATACAATTGCACTTGTATTAAATAAATACAATACCAATTATATT
This sequence comes from Flavobacterium psychrophilum, assembly GCA_001708385.1. Taxonomy (NCBI): domain Bacteria; kingdom Pseudomonadati; phylum Bacteroidota; class Flavobacteriia; order Flavobacteriales; family Flavobacteriaceae; genus Flavobacterium; species Flavobacterium psychrophilum. Next base: position 3,905,903 of record CP012388.1, read on the forward strand.
AAAGTTGTAATCAATAAAAAGGATACTTTACATCTTAATTTTGATACGGGTGCCACAGAAGTTACTTTGATTGAGGAATCTTTACAGCATAAGGTAAAAGGTGATATTAAATTGTACAATACGTTTCACGATATTGAAATAGGGGGGAGGACCTACAAATCAAAAATATATGATATTAAAATGGCAGGTCACGAGACTGATGGCCTTTTAGGATGGGATATATTTGATGGTTTAATTGTAGAACTTGATTACTATAAAAACATCATGGTGGTTCATTCTAAATTACCTAAGGCTGTAAGACGTAACAAAGCTGCCGTAAAACTGGATATTAAATATTTTAACTCCAGGTTTTTTACGCAAAACCAAATTGCGCAAAGCGGAACTACTGTTAAAGACTGGTTTCTTTTTGACACAGGTTACCAAAAGACGGTTATGCTTGATAACGACCTGTTGAAACAAGAAAATTTCCCCACAGATAAAATGGAGTTTATCGATAAGGTAATAATGCATGGCGTCATAGGTAATGAGGTTCCGGTAATAACCTCAAAGCTAGAAAGCCTTACCATCGGTAAATATGAATTGAAAAACGTTCCTGCGCAGGTTATGACAACAAGCAAAACACAGTTTGGGGCTAATGTCCATATTTTAGGCAGCGAGGTATTAAAAAGATTCAATACTTATCTGGATTTTCAGGATAACACTGTTTATCTTATACCGAACCATCATTACAACGAACCGTTAATGAATAAGTCGTAATCAAAAAATAAGCTTAAAGAAAGCTTGATAAAATTAAGATGAAGACATGCGTTTTATCTGTAGGTGCTTTATACAACTGCCAGACAGTCTTCTGATAGAGGTTTATAAAAACAGTCTTCTTCTTTTGAGCCTATTTGTTGCAGATGTCTTTCCGTTTGGTATTTATTAAAGTTATCCCATTTAGGAGGTATGCTTGTTTTCTCGCCGCACATTGAATCCAGGCAGATATTATTGTCTTTGTATTTACTATGCAAAACCGCTAAGATCTTAAAGAAGAAGTCATCTAACATTATTATAGCATCAAATTCAGATTTTAATGTGTTATAATCGCTATCTAATGGATTTAATATCTTTAGCACTTCTAAAACCTCTTTCTTTTCAACCTCATTTATTTCAGCTAAATAACCCAATTTTAAAGTTTTAAAAGCTAAATTATTCCAGGCTGCACTATCGTGTCCCCATTGTACATCGGGCAGGCTTAAAGAGTGTTCACAAATTAGAATTATAGCAAAAATCACATCCTGTAGGTACTCGGCAGGAAACTCGTCAAAGCTTCTAAATTCAAAACCGCTTTGGTACATTTTTTCCTGATTAAAATCAAGGCCAACGTCAGAAAGCAATTCATATTCCATGTCTGCCTCAATTTGATCACGCCACCAAATATTTTCTTCTTTAGTAAACTTTAGCAGCTTTCTAAAGTCTTCTACTTTATAAGTCAGTATTTTACCCTTTGGCATCGCTTTATTATAAGTTCCTAAACCTATATAGCGGGAAATAGCATTTCTCATAGAACCTAGAGTAAATTTTTTCTCAAGGTTGTATTTATCGCTTATTACGCCCATAATATCGGGACTTCCAAGAGTTGCTATAAAAAAAGGCTCAAACCATTGCAGTAAATAAATAGCGTTGGCGTGTGTTTTTTCAAAATCATTGTAATCTACAATCCTGCTGTCTACAGTTAACGAAGGCAAAGTAATATGAAAATGATAGGTACCGGTGTTGAATAATACCAAATTCTCGTGATTGGTAATGAACATATTAAGGCCATTGTTGTATTCAGGGAAATTTAATTTACCATTTAATACTGACGATTCATTAATTGTATCGAGAAATAGCTTTTTCGTGGCTCTTAACTCTTTGCATGAATCAGCGATCGTTCTATTTTCGAAATATTTGGTTACAAATTCAATAGAATCACCATCAAAGTGTACAGATCCCATCGTCTTGTTCCTCTGGGTGATCATGCTTTGAATATTGTAAGGCTGATCTTGAAGGAAAATTTCCATGATCGATTTTCCAAGATATTCAGGATTGTCAAGGGGTTTTACTTCTGTATCAGTTGTATCAGCAGTGCCAGGTGCTTGTTCTAATACTGGTAAGGTTTTGTGCTGATAGTTTAGATCTAACTTTTCCAGCGAATGGCTATTCACCATCCTGCTAACGGTATAGTTTTTCTTAAGTTCAAAAGCCTCTTTTAAGATAGGAGCCAGGCTATCCGGTTTATAGCATTTCCTATAATCGATACTGTATCTTTCAAAACCAATTTTTTCCTGTATAAATTCACCAGAAACTATTAGGGATTCTTCAAACTGCAAGTAGGTTTCGTTTTCTAATCCTATTCCCCAATAATATTTTTTAATCTGATTTTCTTTCATTTATACTACTTTCTTTTTTGTTATTAGGAACATTTATTTGGTTAAAAGCAAGAGAGATAAAACATTAGTAGATCAGTTGCTTTTACAGCTACTAAAGTTTTAGTTTGATTTTAAACGGTATGGAAATCTATTTTATTCTGAGAAACATGGGCACTTGCATCTACTGAAGTACTGATGAAAAAGTAATATTTATTGTAGGGGTGTAAAATAACTACCGCCGTAAATTACTTTTTATCAATAATTTAACCCAGATGAGCAGCTCTGTTGTTAGAGCTGTTATTAGTGGTCTTTCTAAGTTGCGAAAGTAGTTCTTTATTGTATTATTTCCAATTAGTTAAAGCGCTGGAAATCAATACGTTTTTTGAGAGTGTAAACGATGAGGTATATTATTTTGTTTAATCGTGGTAATAAAACACATATGAGGAATATAACTCATCATTCCACCAATCTTTTCTAATTTCAGAAAAGTAGTTATAATTTAGTTTTCCTGCCTGTGACTGAAGGGGATATACTACAATGCCATCCTCACGGTAAGCTTTATTTAAATCGGTTTCAGGAACAACAGGAACAATATGTCCGGATAGCCCTTTTTCTTTTCTTTTGGCGCAAATTATACCAATACCACCATTAGTATTTACCTTTTCCTGAATTTCATCAGCGGTAAACAATCTCTGCCAGCCAAAATGAGATCCCCACTGTAAAAACCAGTCATGTATCGCGCTTGAGTAAATTCGCTCTACAGTTTCCCCGAAAACAACTTCTTCATCGCATCCTTGCAGAACTCGTTCTAAGGCTTCATCTGTCCACCAGACCGTTGGCAGGTATACTTTACTAAAGAAACAGTAATCATAGGCGTATACATTACAATACGTATCTTCAACAGTTCTCTGATACCTAACACTGGCAGCAACATTTAGTTTATTAATCAGTCGGCCCAGGCTTTCTTTTTTGCTGGCAGCATCAGTTAAGTCCCTGTATTGTATTGTAGCATCCATAAGAGGTCGTTCCCTCATTTCCATAGAATCTAATCTTGATTCCGGATCGGGTAATAAATCAACTTTCTTTATTTGCTCATTTGATACCGGATTTTCATCCAGAGTATATTCTTCCATGCTTACTACTTAAAATTGATTGACCTGATGCTACAGAGCAACTAATCGTATAACTTGAATTTTACTTAATAGTAAATATAAGAATTAATGTCATTTTACAGCTATTAGGAGACTAATATCTCTTATTTTCCTAATAAAAAGAACTGCCTTGGTTTGAGGCAGCTTTATATAAATTAATATGTAATCTCTCTGAGGACGCTTTACATAATTGTTTCTTCTGTCATAATGAAGTTTTTTTTCATTGCCAATGTAATTTTGATTCGCTATATTTGAGAGTCATCAAATCTAAAAAACATGAGTAAAAGTTTACAAAAATTCTTTATTAAGTCTTTTATAATATTGCTAATTATACATTTTGCTTATTTTTTATACGGATATTTTAAATTTGAGGGAGTAAAAAATATCAACATCTATACAGAATTTTACAGATTTAAATTTTACGATGACGTTTCTATATCTCATTTTTTTGTTACCGGTTTTTTTCTGTTTTTCTTTCTTATTTTTTTAGTCCGAAATCACTCAAAACAGCAACGTACGTTTACTGATTTATTAAAAACAGGTTCATTATTGCTGTTAATTTCTTTTTTAAGCTTTTCCTTTTTTATTAGTTACAGCTTCGGTTTAAATGCTAAATTGAAAACGGAATTATCAGAAGCTAATTTTAATAAGGATAAAGTCTTATTAAACACTTTGAATTCTTTTTTATATAATTATACTTCCTACAGTTCTGAAAAGCTGTTTAATGTTTTGAATATTTTGTATCCCGAGCCTTATCCTATTATAGAGGAAAAAGACAGTACCAAAATTTCTGATGACAATTATATTACTGAAAATAGGTACTATAGTATTGATACTTTAAAGGTAATCACAACCGATTATAACAAAGCTGCCAATGTAACAAATACATTTTTTGATAGTCTTGGCATTGACAGTGACGTGCTAAAAAAGCGAGTTTTAAAGAAGACAACTATTAAGGACAGCACCGAAATTATTTATAAGGGTAGCGAGGTAAACCCACGATATGATGGTGATATTTGTATCTTTTTAGAAAACAATTCTTTGTTTAAAAATGTTGAAGGGATTCCAACGGACGAACAACAACGCCAGGTTGCTGTAATAAGGTATAATTTGATTTACAGGTACGGCAAAGATTCGCTGCTTTACAATTTTCAGAAATTAGATACCTTATTCAAAAAATACAAGATTGAAACACAGATTGTACCGGGTCAGCTTACTACAGATGTTTTGTATTATAAAGAGCATAGCAATGAATATCTAAATGCTATCAGAAATAATTTTGACAGAAAAGGGTTGACAGAAAAATTCACCACATTAGATAAACTGTTCTATCAGCCAAATTATTTACATCCTTCAATTATTAAGATATACCTGGGTGTTATTTTTGCAGTGTGGTTTGTACTGTTAACGATTTATTTTTTGTTTAGCAGAAAGAAGCTAAGAACTGACGGCAGTAATTGATTTTTTGGTAATTATATTGCATAGTCAATCTGTGTAAACTCCGGAATAAAACAAAATTTGAATCTGATACTTTTTGGATTAATCTCGTATTGTAAAGTCGCTGAATTATTTAAAAAGTCAGAAACTATTGTTGCCTGCTTTTCCAGTAGGGTTCATTTCGATAGCGAAATTCATTCATGTAAAAATACCTTAAATGTTTTTGGTTCTCAGTGAATACATTATCAACAATAGCTTCATAATCTTTTAAACTTTGGTTTGCTATGTTCATTTCAGTGAGATTTTTTACAATAGCTTCTGCACCTTTTATACCACTGTATAATGCAAATAAAATTCCTTGTGAAGATAAAGGATCAAAAGAAAGTGCAGCATCGCCTACACAAAGCAGCCTGTCGGCAATAATACTATCGGGCTTTGCCACGCCTGCCTCGTATGCGCTCTCTTCAAGAATTGACTCCTGTGTTATGGTACGCGAAAGTATTCCTGAGTCATTAAATCGGTTAAAGAATAATGTTGCATCTTTATGCATTTGGCTGACATCTTTCGGTAAGCCCTGAAATCCTATAACTCTGCTGTTATCAGGTAAAAAAGAAGTGTACCACCAACCATATGGTACAGATTTGATACGTGTTGCATGATCATCGTTTGCAACAGAAGCTGCCTTAATCCATTTTACAGCTGCCATCTGACTATCGAGGCGCATTCTTTTTACGCCAAACATCCTGCTAATTGAGGCTTTTCGTCCTGTTGCATCAATTATCCACATTGTTTTTAAATGTGCGTTACCGTTGCGTTTAAATTCAACCTTTAGTCCTATTGTTAGTCCTTTAATTGATAGTGGACTAACGCTACCTATCATATTTTCATAGATAACAACACCAACCGATATAGCTTTATCGCGTAAGGCATCGTCAAAAGCTACTCTGTTGATATGATATCCTCCGCCTTCAGGATTCTTCAGTCCCGACTGAAATTCCCATGTATCAGTGCCCCATGCAGAAATATTGGCAAGGCATTTTTTATAATCTTTACTATCTAATAAAGATTCAATTCCGTTAATTCCCAAACGGTTTAAAAGCCGTACTGATGCCCCGGGAATAGATTCGCCAATCTTTCGTCGTCCGTTATAAGGCCTGTCTACAACGCATACGGTTAAGCCTGCAAGTCGTAACGCAATTGCCGCGGCGCAGCCCGAAGGGCCTGCGCCGGCAACAACTACATCAAATTCTGTAGTATTCACAATTAATTCCCTCTTCGTTTAATTGTTAAGAACTCATTTCTTTGTTCTTCACTTGTCCATCCTGCCTCTGCCATTCTACGGTCAACAAGTCCAAGCTCGTTAAATGCTTTATTATATAGTTTGTGGTCAATCTTAAGATTATGGCTTTCTTCTTTGGTTAGGTTTTCAACATAAATATTTTCCGGTAGCCAATCCATATCTTCCGGTCGTGGCTTCGCTTCTATAATACCCATCTGACTAAAGTGTGATACCATAAACATCATTACCTCCGGCGCAGGGCTATTAGGGAACTGCCTTACCCAATTAGGCCTGTTTTGAAATGCGGCAATCCTGATATCCATTGGCTGTGATGTATCACATAACGTATGGTAATCAACATCAGTTAGCACTTGATTTGGTACGCGGGCCGGCCAGAATGTCGGCAGGTAAGGATCATATTCCATATCATAACCCGAACGGCAAAACGCAGTATCGCCCTGCCAAGGCAAAGCCATCCACCTTGTAAGTCCGCCTGCAGACTGGCCATATAATGGTCCATTTACAGCCATTACTCCATTGTTATCCAGCGTAGCGCCATATGAAGCATCTGATATTCCCTCCTCGCATTTACGAATACGGTAAGGCGCTCTATATAAAGAAGCGTTACGCATAGGCCATGTTAGTTCTGCTCCCGGGTGAAAAGCATCTGCCAGGCAAAAATGCATTGCCGACCTGTCCAGCATTTCCGGCTGCTTCTGAATATCTATTTCTTCAATATTGTGCGGTTCTTTTTTGTTAGCATCATAGTCATTTATAAAGAGACCTTGTACCCAGTTGGTAAGAACGTACGTGTAAAATGGAGGTAACTGAAGATATGTAGATGCGGCTGGTGGAAGATTAGGGTCCGGATTGGTATATCCAAATGCATCGCCGTAAATAGACGGCCACGCAGCAATTTCGGCAGTTTGAGTATTAGTAGGCCTGAAACTGTTATATATGCCACGGCGCAGTTCCGCATACGGATCAGGATACATTGTTGTATCCATTGGCACAAAAGACAACTTCCTCATTAGTTCCGGATCGTTAAAATCCATCGGAGCACCCGCACCAAACAAAGAAAGGAATCCTTTGTTAACCCATTGCAACTCGCTAAGGCGCTGAAGTATTGGCCTAACATGATCGTTAAAGGATATTCTTTGTGGTACGCTCAACATACCCGATTGCATATATACATTTTGTAAAAGATCATCCATAGTTCTCCAGCCTACAAGATCCGGCGCAAAATTGGGAGGTGCAGATGCTACCCACGCAGAATCTGCATCGTAGTCAATACCACCAATAGTAACCTTTGCATATACGGGACCATCGGCAATGTCGTCATACCAACCATTGGCATTATTAAAGCTGTTAGGGTCTTCAGGTCTGTAAACTGGCTGATTCGACGGACTTGCTGAAACACCGAAACCAGGTAATACCAATAGTCGTCCGGCTTCATCGGTTCTAAGTTCACCAAGCGTTACAGGAGTACCTTCAAAATTTCCGCTCATAACATAGCTGGAATCTTTCATATTTACTCCCATTATAACGGTTTTACCCGCATCTATAGATAGTGTACTCCTGTCGCCACCTTTTATTGTAGGATTTCTTAATGGGACTGTAAGGCTTACTGTAGCCGGAATATCCAACGCGGCATTAAACTGATACCATGCAGCTTTTTTATTAGCCAAATGTACTGACCACTGAATAGTGGATTTTTTGGTATGCTCAACTTCTCCAACTACATTGTTATATTTATCGTACGCGTAAATCCTGAAACGGGCAGCCTGACGTTTTATGGCACCTCCTGCATCTCGTGTAGATCCAAACTTTGTTGGTTCAGGATGAAATACTTCGGGGCCAATGTAGTATCCGTCCGGACTGTCTCCAACTCTGGCAATACCTATTCCTGGATGTATCTTTACATGTGTTATCCTTTTTATCTGGTCTTCTGTAAGCTCTTTGGATTCCGGTTTGGGTTTGTGGTGAGGGAAAGGGCAAACAGGATTTTTAATTTGCGGTTCCCCCGGTTTTACAGGCTCAGTTACGGGCTGGCTGTTCATTTCCCTTCGATAATTAGCACTGGTTTGATAAACGCTTACGCGCGCCTGCGCTATACTGCCAACGGGCTGGTTATCTAAAGGAACCCTGCCTATATTAAACGAAAGCCAGTCGCCATATATCTCCTGCTCATCTTTATAAATGTCCTGTTTTTCTAAATGAATAGTTGCAACTTTAACAGGCACAGCAATTTTTTCATCCCATATAACTGTAGCACGATCTAACGGGAAGTGTTCTTCAAGGTATGCTTCTCCGTATTCGGCAGCATCAGGCCGTCTCTGAATATAAATATCTAAACTGGCGTGTCCTAATGCCATACGGGCAGCAAGATCTTTAGCCATAAAATCGGGGTCATTGGTGTCTACATCTCCAGCAAAAGTAGATTCTCCGGGACGAAGTACATATTTACAATAATTATCGGGCCCTAGCTTAAAAGGCACAACACTCCACAACTGCGTTTCAAGCACAGAAAGCACAGGTTTCGCCATTTTATCTAGAAGTTCGTTCGTGTCCGGAGCATTTTGCTGCACCCAGTCATCACCCCAACCTTCAAGACTCGCTTTTGTAAAATTACACATATCGCTGGCATTGTCTACAAAAAAGAATGGTACATTCTGCAGCAATAAATCGGCAGTATTTGCATCATTATCAGTTATGAATTTTTCACCCGGAATATCAAAAACCTTAATTCCTATTCCAATTGTGCTCATCCAGTCCGGTCTGCCATCTGAAAGGTCAGAGGAATAGCGCACATATACCGGATGTGTACCGGAGTCTTTAAATATACCATATTGAAGGTCTTTGGGTAATCCTTCCGGTATCGTAAATGTACCTTTGATTATACCGTGTGTACGTAAAAATACCGGCCTTCTTACAGGACACTGACCCTGATCGACTCTTTTCTTTTGAACAAGGTCGCAAAACATATGCCTAAGGCATTCAATTGGATCTTCACACCCGCAGGATGTATTGTCGTGACTTTTGTTTTGAAGAATACTTTTCATAAATGATTAATTGTTAGTTTTTGTAAATCAAACCTACAATTTAAACATCTCTGATATGTAAGTAAAAACACCTGTTTTAAAACGACGGGGTTCTACTGTGTTTCTACCTTGTTACCGGATTATTTATTACCGTTTAACGGAAGAAATAGCATTTATATCGTATTCAGTGTATTTATTAATAGCTTTTAGTTATTGATAGTTACAGATTCTTAAATTAAGTTCTATCGCAACTGTGATTAATTATCTTATTTTTCTCTTTCACGTCGCAAATCATATCAACTGACGTTGAATTTTAACTTTTGAAGAATTTAGAACTTTGATTTTCCTTACCGGGCTGTACAACAATTAAAATATAAAATCCTTTGGGAAGCTTTTTTATGTCTATAGCATGACTTTCCGTTTACTCAATTTCAAAAGATTCAAAGTGTTTTTACTGAAAGATAGGTAATTTTAAAGTCAGTAATCTGGTTATATCGTTTGCAAAATGAACAGTAAGATAATCTTTAGCCGCATTAGGATAGGCATAACTTGAAATTAGCTCTAAAACAATGCAGAGTGTTGGGTAGCTCATGTTATTCAAATGTCTTTGCAAAATATTGTTTCGAGCAAGCTTTAAATGAAAGTTAAAGAATTCTACATGTTTCTTACGATCTTACGATCGAAATCCTCTTCTTTTTATTGACTTAAAAAAAGACTTTTTTCGGTCATTATATTCATAACCGTAACCATAGCCGTATCCATACCCTTTATTGTAGTTAACATCATTTATGATAAGGCCAATATTCTTTAATTTTTTGTTTAAATACATATCTTGTAGTACTGTCGTTAAGCGTTTGTCTAAATAATTAGAACGTGCTATAAACAAGGTGGCATCGGCATACTCGGCGATAATTTGAGTATCGCTAACCATTCCTACAGGAGCAGTGTCAACAATTACATAATCATATCTGTTTTTAAGTTCGGTTACAATTTCTTTAAAACGCTCATCCATTAACAGTTCCGCCGGATTAGGTGGAATAATACCCGCAGGCAGAATGTCAAACAGATAGTTGTCGGGTTGCTTTAAAATAACGGTATTTACATCAACGTCATGATTCGCTAATAAAGTAGTGAGCCCCATATTTTTAACCGTTAAATTTAGGTAATCTAATATTTTTGGAACACGAACGTCTGCCCCTAATACTATTACAGTTTTTTTAGTTAATGCTAAAATCTGGGCGAGATTTACAGCCGTAAATGTTTTGCCTTCGCCAGGTAAAGTTGATGTTACATAAATAACTTTGCCATATGTTGTTTTAGGCAATATAAAGTTTAGATTAGAACGTATGATGCGTAATGACTCCGCCAAGCCCGAACGGTCGTTAGATCCTGTTATTTCATCATCACTTGTTGGAATATCACCTAAAAAAGGCCCGGAGTATATTCCGTTAAAATCTTTTTTATCCTTAATGGTATTACTCAACAAAAACTTTAAAAATAATAAAGTAAAAGGGACGAAAAAGCCTAACAAAATACTCCAAAAATAGACGCTGCTATTTTTTGGCGTAACTGGTGTATTGGTGGTGTAAGCCTCGTCTACTATTTTAAGTGTATCTATTGTTGCAGTCGCTCTAATTTCTGCCTCTTCACGTTTTTGTAATAAAAACAAATAAATCGCTTCAACAATTTGCTGCTGACGTGCAATATTTCTAAATCCTCTTTCCTGCTTTGGTAATTTTTTCAATTTATTGTTTAAACCACCCTCTGTATTTTGTAGCAAATTCAGTGACGCCTGAAGATTACGAACATACATTTTAAGGCTGCTTAATATATTAATACGTAGATCTTCTATATTTTTTAGCAGCGTAACCATTGTGGGGTTATTAGGGGTCATTGATTTACTGTACTGTTGTTGTTCAAGAACCAATTGGTTGTAATTGCTTATAGTTTCGCTCAAAGCAGCGTCTTGTATTCCTATATTGGAAGGTAGAAGCGAATTTTTATTATTTTGCAACGTTTGCTGCAAATGCTGTGCTATTTGCAATTGGGCACCTTGGGTAACTACCTCCTTATCTGCAGCCAGCGCATCTGTTAAAAACATTACTGCCTCTGTTTCGGTATTGTTGAGATTGTTTTTAGTTTTATAATCTTCCAGATTTTTATCTACATTTTCGAGATCAGAGGTAATTAGCTGTAAACGTTCATTTATAAAGCTGGCTGTAGCCTCTGCAAGTTTGCTTTCATCTTCTTTACTTTCCAGGCTATAGCTGTTAATAAGGCTGTTAACGATTAAAATAGCACGTTCTTTAATGTTATCTACCAATGCAAAGTTTACAATCATAGAATTTGCATCATCATCAGGAGTAACAGAAATTTTTTGTATGTATTTCTGAACTGTAGAGGTGATAGGCTGAAACTGTATATTTACCACCTTTCCAATATTATTTACATTGGGAATAAATGTTACTGCCCCTAAAGACGTTGGTATAGGTTGGTAATAATGGTAAATACCAGGTTTTATCAAATCACCTTCGACAATCTCAAATTGTTTAAGGTTAATTGTTTTTATTTCAAGTTTTCCACTAAAGTTATAAGAGGTATATGCTGTATCCTGTTCAAATTTGATTTGCACTGGTGAATGTTTCGCCAGCACTTCGATCTTAGTTATGTTACCGTGGTTGAAATAGTTTACGTTTAATCTACTTTGCTGTATAATTTTATACATTAAACGACGGGATTTCATAATTTTTATCTGGTCATTTACACTGGCATTGCTGTTTGTTCCCGTAAAGCTAGCCGTAGCATCAGTCAGGGCTGCCAGTTCTGGAGATGCTTTTGATTTATCATTTAATAATATCTGAGCATTTACTTCGTAGTTTTTATTAGCATAACGTAAGTATAACACGGCAAATAATAAAGAAATTACTATGGATATAGCAAACCATTTCCAGTAGTAAAAATACTTCTCAAATAGTTCTCTTGGGTTTGCTATTTCAGATGGGTTACGAAAAGTTATCTCCTGTTTATTTGTTTCCATTTTATCTAGATAATACTGCTATTACAGAAATAATGATGCCTGCTACTGAAATGAACAGACTATAATTTACTACTGACGATTGTATTCTTGCCTTATTGGGTTCTACATATACCACGTCATTTTGTGCCAGGTAGTAAACGGGTGAATTCAATGCTTCTTTTGACGTAAGATCTATAAAATAGGTTGTTTTTTTTGAATTATATTCCCTTATAACCATCACATTTTCTCTTTTACCCTGAATAGATAGGTCGCCTGCCAGTGCTAAAGCTTCAATTATTGTAATGCGTTCATTTGGTAGTGTAAAACTCCCAGGGTTATTAACTTCGCCAATTACGCTAATTTTAAAATTGGTAAAGCTTATGTTTACTCCCGGATTTACTATGTAATTATTCAGTTTGCTTTTAAACAGTTTTATAGCTTCATACCGTGTCATACCGCCTAAGTTAACTTCTCCTAAAACAGGAAACTCGATAGTACCTGCTTCCGAAACGGTATATACATTTTGTGGCGTTTCGTTAGGAGAAGATCGCATTTGATATACACTTGCCTGATTAAAAGCTTCTGTTGCTTTTACGTCAGCTGCTGAAATTGAAATCGACAGCATGTCGTTAGGGCCAATTCTAGGTACATTTTTCTCGAATGACGTATTTAACTCTGCATCTCCCTGAAAATACACGATTTTTTTTCTGGACGCGCACGATGTAAATACAATTGCGAGTAAAAAAAAAGCCAATCCTTTAAAGGTATTTATTATAGTTTTATGGGAATTCATTAATAAAATAAATATGATGGTTAGATTGTGATTGATAAAGTTTAATTGCTTCTGATATCCGTCAATTTTTCAAGTTCTAAAAGTACTTTTTTTTGCATAAAATAATCATATTTTAGTACTTAATTTATTCTTATAAGGAATAATTATTGTTATATTGTTTTGATTTGTTGTAAAATAAACTATTTTTGATAGCGAAATTATCCTTTGCCAACTTGCAAAGGTAGATTCATAATGTGTATAGTTAACTTCAATCTAAATGCCCCCTGCATTTGGCTATCACATCATGTAATTGTAATATTATTTCTTATTGTAGTATTAAGTATGTATTTAATGTAAATATTTAACATTTTATGTTGTCTCTTTATCATTTAATATATAGGGTAAAAAATTCTTTTAAAAGAATCTAGTTAGTAAAAAGATGAGCCAGCTAAAAAAAGGAGTGCTTTTTTCGTATATAAATATTTTTATAACTAATATAACTGGTTTAGTTATAACTCCGCTTATAATCGCTGCACTCGGAAATTCTGAATATGGCTTGTACACACTTATAGGAGCATTCGTGGGATATATTTCAATTCTCGATTTGGGGTTAAATAACACTGTAATACGCTACGTAAGTCAATACCGGATAGAAAATAAGAAAAAAGAAGAAGAGAATTTTTTGGCTACAGTATTTATAATTTATTTGATAATAGGCCTTTTGATTGCCGTAGCCGGATATTTTTTCTATATAAAAATTGAAGACGTGTTCGGAAACTCACTTACTCCGGAACAGTTAGAAAAAGCGAAGGTTATGACTATCTTTTATATAGCCAATATCGCAATATCTCTTCCAGGGGGAACATTTTCGGGTATTTGTTTTGCATACGAAAGGTTTTTCTTTCCAAAGTTATGGGCTATTGTTGTTAAGCAAATTCTCAGAACCATTGCTATACTTTGCATTTTATATTATGGAACTAATGCGATTGGTATTGTGATACTGGATTCTGTTGTGAATTTACTTTTTATTGCCGGAACAGTTGTTTATACCTTTTACGTGCTTAAAGTTAAGGTCAGACTTCATGACTTTAAGTTTCATTACTTTAAGACGATATTCCAGTATTCATTGTGGATTTTTATTTTTGGTATAGTGTTTCAGTTTCAGTGGTCTGCCGGGCAGGTAGTATTGGGAATTAATCACAACACAAAAATTGTAGCAGTATATGCTGTGGGCATAATGTTGGGAATATACTTCAGAACATTTGGAAATGTAATCAACAGCTTTATACTTCCAACAGCTGTGAAATCGGTGAGTAATCAGTTGTCAAATGATGAGCTTTCCCAGCAAATGATAAAGGTAGCCCGCGTAATATTGATTGGGCTACTGTATATACTAGGAGCATTTATTTTATATGGACATGACTTTATTATCTTATGGATTGGTTATAGCTACATCGATTCATGGTTTATAGCACTATTGGTTATGGCTGTAAACATCATACCTATTAGCCAGGGATATGCAAATACAATATTAGAAGCCAGTAACAAAGTAATGTTCAAAGCACTATTATTTCTCGTTTTAAGTGTTTTGGGTGTAGTCTTAGGTTATTTTCTCTCGATAGATTACGCAGGGAAAGGTATGATTATAGGTACCACAGTCATGATTGGGGTATCTCAAATTGTTATGTCTATATATTATCAAAAAAACCTGGGTTTAAATATGATAAGGTATTTTCAACGTGCTCTTTTACCCCTTTTATTTGGTGCTTTGATTGCCGTATTTCCAAATTATTTAATCAGGCACTTTATGAAAAGTCAGAATTGGGGAAATTTTATTTTGCAATGCACCCTGTATACAGTGGCTTATGGAACAGTTTTATTTTTTTTTATGAATCCTTTTGAGAAACAACTATTTAAAGTAATAAAAAAATAACACCTTCAGCATGGAAGTATCTGTAGTTTATTGTTTCGATAATAATTTCACAAGACCCGCCTATATTACGATCGCGTCTTTAAAGCATCATATAAGGCGTCCGGCAACTTACAGTATATATTGCATTATTGCTGAGGATGTAACAGATCAAAGTAAAAACATGATTCATTCATTGAATGACGAAAGTTTTCAGATCATCTTTATTGCTGCCAACTCAGATTTCGACAATGCTTATTCATATAGGGGAGTTACGGTAGCTTCATATTATAGATTAACGCTTGCTGACCTTCTTCCCGAAACTGTTGAAAAAGTACTTTATATAGACGTAGATACACTTGTAAATGACGATATAAGCCAACTTTATATGACTGATTTACAAGATAACATTCTTGGAGGGATCAGGAATCTATATATTTTTCAGGTTCATGAAAAACTCTTATCACAATTAGATTATTGGGAAAAATCATTTGGCGATTTTAAGTCGGACTACATTAATGCGGGCGTTTTACTGATGAATCTCAAAGAAATCAGAAAACACGGATTAGCGAAAAAGTGGTTGGAGTATAGAAATGAAAAATGGGAGTTCTTTGATCAGGATATCCTGAATATATCCTGTAAAGGAAAAATAAAATATCTGGCACCAAAATACAATGCAACATATGCTGTGCGGGCTAGCGGAGCAGAAAGCTATGGTTTATTCTCTAAAGCTGAATTATCAGAAACTCCGGTAATATTTCATTTTACCGCAGCTAAACCATGGAATGCTAAATATATGAGCCAGGCCAAAGTCTGGTGGGATTTTGTAAAGAATAATACTACCATGTATGACTATTTTCTTACTGAATATAAGAAAAAATATACGTTGAAAAGGAAAGTAAACAGGTATTTGAGAAGAATAAAATCCGGACTGCGTAACAGACTAAGATACCAAATTTTCGTTAAGCCGAGAACATGGCTTAGTACCAATACATTATAGTTAATACAGGATAGTACATGATTACAGTAGCCTTGGCAGTTTTTAATACTGAATATTATCTCAGCGAATGCCTGGAGAGCATTTTAAATCAGACGTATACCGACCTGGATGTATTGTGTATTGATGACTGCTCAACGGATAATAGCCTTTCTATCCTGAAAAAATATAGAGAGCAGGATAACAGGATAAGGATAATTGAAAGAAAAGCTAATGAAGGTTTGGCTGTTGTACGTAATCATTCAATTAAAGAAGCAAGAGGCGAATACCTTGTCTTACTCGACAGCGATGATGTGTATGATGTAACAATGTTGAAGAAGGCTTGGTACATAGCACAGAGGGAAAATTCCGATATGGTTATGTGGGACTATATTCCTTTTACAACCGAAGATGAATTAGCGAAGAAGAAAAATAAACTTTCTGACCTAAAATTTTTAGATGCCAGTAATAAAATAGCGCTGCTTCAAAGACCTGCTTTTACAGGTGTGAAACTTATTAAGACAAGTATTGCCAAAAATTTAAATATACACTTTCCTCTCGGTTACACACGACAGGACATCCCCGTACACTGGCATTTAATTATCGCTGCAAAAAAGATATCTGTTTTGCCTGAACGACTAACCTATTACAGGCAGCAGCCAAATGCTGCGACAGCCCAAAAAAATGAGAAACTATTGCATTTGGCTTTTATAATGGACATAACTAAGCAGGTACTTACAGAGAATAACTATTGGGAAATTTATATGAAAGAATATTTCAGGCAACAGCTAAATCTGTTGTTTGGAATGTTGGATAATATAAAGCCTGATTTAAAGGATAGGGCATTAGAGTTAATAAAGGAAAGGGTCACACCTGAACATCATAGGTATATAAATAAGGGATTACCTGTAAGGATACAGGCAAAATGGTTTTATCAGGGTTTGGAGGGGAATAAGACAGCAAAGCTAAAATATACTTGCTGGATTGTTTTGCGAAAATTATACCGTACTATAAAAAGATAATTATGAGAGAGTTCCTGGTGAATTTGAAAAATAGAAATCCTTTCTTACTCTATTTGTGGACAAAGAAAAGGCAGTCTGTGGGTGAAAGTGATATAGAGAATTTCAGCGATAAAGAGGCTATAATAAATCTGTATAAGAAATTTTCGGGTCAAGTTCCAGATCTGGAAAATCCGAAGACATTTAGTGAAAAATTGCAATGGTTAAAGCTGAATCTTAGGGATGACAGAATGATCACTTGTGCAGATAAATATGAGGTGAGAGACTATCTGAAGAATAAGGGATATTCAGCAATGCTTTCAAAAATACTAGATGTATGCGATTCAGTCACCGAAATTAAAATTAATAACCTTCCTGAAAAGTTTGTCATAAAAGCGACTCATGGCAGTGGATGGAATTTAATTGTTGAGAATAAACACAACATTAACTGGTGGATATGGAAAAAGATAATGAACATCTGGCTGCATGATAACATATTCTGGCCGGGTAGGGAGTGGCCATACAAGAATATGAAACCGAGATTGATAATTGAAGAATATCTTGAGGATAAATGCGGTCAGCTAATAGACTTTAAATTCTTTTGTTTTAATGGGAATGCCCATTTTATACAGGCCAATAAAGGGCGTAACACCGCTAACCACGCACAGAATTTTTACGATCTCAATTGGAATATTCTTCCTTTTGGTAAAGACCTAAAACCAAGGCCTGACATCACGATAGAGGCCCCCGCTAATTTAAGTGAGATGGCTGCAATTGCACAAGATTTAGCTAAACCATTTCCATTTGTGAGGGTAGATTTTTATGAAGTAAATAACAAAATCATATTTGGAGAGATGACCTTTTACCCCAAAAGTGGCTTACCGGATTTTACTCCGGGGGAATATGATAAAATTTTGGGAGACCTATTAAAGATATGATTAAAGTACTACACATAACAGGCGGTATGAATAGAGGTGGAGCCGAAGTAATGGTTATGGATCTGCTAAAAAACAGATCTGAAAATCTTCATTTCGACTTTTTAATTCATTATAAAAACAGTATTACAAAAGGAGATTTTGATGATGAAATCAAAAGTCAAGGTTCCAGTTTATATTATACTCGTACACTATGGGATAGCGGGATTTACAACTACATAAAAGGGTTAAAAAAAATATTTAAAACTATACGTCCTGATATTGTTCACATACATATGAATAGTAAATCGGGTGTTATTGCTTTAGCTGCTAAGTTAGCAGGGATAAGCTCAATCATTACACATTCTCATGCAGATATAAAATTTAGAGGAAGTAGTGTATACAGGTTTTTAGCTAATAAAGAATTGTGGTTTCAAAAAATTCTCATTAATAAATATTCAACACATTTCTGGGGCTGCTCGTTGGAAGCGTGTAAATCTTTATTCCAAAAGTCAAAAAGCAATCATTTTCAAATTATTAATAATGCTGTAGATACAGAGGCCTATCATGCAATCTCGGCAGATGATGTTGCTGCATTCAAAAAAAATAATTTGATTCCCGATGACGCTATCCTGTTAGGCAACATTGGTCGTATAGTCCGACACAAGAATATTTCATTTGCTATAGAGGTGCTAAATGCATTGGTAAAAAATAACAGTAATTATTTTTTAGTATACGCAGGTAGAGAGGACGAGCCTCAATATCACAAAGAAATTGAAGATAAGGTAAGGCAATATAAACTGGATAAACATGTAGCTTATTTAGGATTACGGGATGATGTTCCGTTGTTGATGAATGCTATTGATGTATTTGTGGGGCCTTCGTTGCAGGAAGGTTTTGGTTTAGTAGCCGTTGAAGCTCAGGCCGCGGCAACACCTTGTATTCTTTATAAAGGATTTCCTAAAAGTGTGGATATGCAATTGCAGCTTGTAACATTTGTTGATGACTTTAAAATTCAAAATTGGGTAAATGCTATCCTCAACGTAAAAAGCAAGAAGATACCGGATAAAAAAACTATAAAACATACAATTCGGTCTTTAGGATTTGACAGCAGGATGAATGCAAAAGAAGTTTGTGATTTTTATATAACAATGAATAAATCTACATCATATGAAAAGTAAGGTAACTATAACTTTATGTGGTGATTTGTGTCCGACTAAGGACACATTGCCGAATTTCCTAAAGGAAGATTTTCCATCGTTATTTAACGACGTACAGGGAGTATTTGATAACTCAGATTTTTTATTTGGAAATTTAGAATGTGTATTAACCGATAGTCCAACTCCAATACGTAAAAGCGGCCCGGTATTACATGCGCCGACTTCAACTGTTAAAGCTTTAAAAAAGGCAGGATTTAATCTTTTAAGCCTGTCAAATAATCATATTAGAGATTGCGGTGAAAGTGGCGTTAAATCTACAATTGCTGCCTGCTTAGATAATGGCATAGCTACATTTGGTGCCGGAAAAAATATTTATGATTCGAAGAAGCCATACATTAAAGAGGTAAACGGATATAAGATAGGCTTCATCGCTTTTTCCGAGCAGGAATTTAATACTGCTACAGAGACCTCTTATGGAGCAGGGTTTTTTGATCCGCTCGATGATCTTGATCTTATTGAGGACACAAAAAATAATGTTGATTATTTGATTGTTATTTATCACGGAGGCGCGGAATATTACGAATATCCTAGCCCGCTACTTCAAAAAAAGTGCAGAAAATTTGTTGATAAAGGAGCAGACCTGGTACTATGCCAACATAGCCACTGTATTGGAACTTTTGAGGATTATGCCGGAAAAAGAATTCTTTATGGGCAGGGAAACACAGTTTTCGGACACAGAGAAGGGAACGATCAGTGGAACAGGGGATTGTTAGTGCAAATATTATTTGACGGCACTTTCACACCTACAATAAATTTTGTACCGATAACAGCCAATGATAAAGGTGGTATAACACTACTAACTAAAAAAGATACAGCATTACTACTAAGCCAACTAAGTGAAAGGTCGGAAAAGATAAAGGATAAAGCTTTTATTTATTCTGAATGGGAAAAATTTATTGCCTTCAAAAGTAAATTATATGTCCCATACTTACTCGGTTTCAATAGGTTGTTTATACATCTCAATCGAATTACAAATAACAGGTTTACAAATCTTTTTTATAAGAGATCCAGGTTATTAACGACTCATAATATCATCAGGTGCGAGTCTCACAACGAAGTAATACAATCAATCTTAAAAAAATGGTAGCGCATTTTTTAATATTAATCATTAGTTGTTTCTGCATTTATTACGCTGATAGATATAAGGACAGTTTTTTAGGTACTATTAACCTAATGATTGTTTGTGGAGTACTTATAATATTCGGTGGTTTAAGGGATAAAAGTGTTGGTACAGACTCCGGTAATTATGTGAGAATTTACAAATCATATAAAAATCTAGAATTTTTTAAGTTTCCCAAAACAACAATTGAAAGAGGATTTGTAATACTTCAAAAAATCGGGCATTTAATATCCGATAAATATGTAACGATATTCATGTTGGTTGCCATCGTAAACGTAGCAATCTATATGCTTATCATCAGAAAATTTTCATATCACTACCTCATATCAGTTATTGTTTTTATCACGCTGGGCACATATTCAACTTATTTTAATGCTGCAAGGCAAAGTCTGGCCATCTCCATCTTCGCACTGAGTTTATATTATGTATACCATAAAAAAATTCTGCCATTTTTGATTTTAGTATGCATTGGTTTTTTCTTTCACCAGTCTATCATCATCCTACTGCCTTTCTATTTCCTCATCAATATTAAATACGATTTAAAAAAATTTATTGCCATACTAATAGGATCGTCAGTATTATTTGTGCTGGCAGGTAAATACTTGTTAGCAATAGATAACAGCGATTTTAACCGTTATACAGTATATGTAAACAGGGGCGCAACGGGTGGTTATTTATTGTGCCTTTTTTATACTGTTATATCAGCTTTCTTCATTTATATAAGAGAAGATATGGTTAAGAATAAATTCCCGGCCTTAAAGGAATTTGAATTTTATCTGAAGTTATGTCTGTTCTCAACTATCATCTACATCATCGTAGTAATTACAGGCAGTGATGTAAACTTTATTAGGATGACAGTGTATTTCGCTCCAGGTTACATTTTAATCTGGCCGCTAATATATCTGTACCTAAAAACTAACAAGATTAATACAGGGTTATTTGTATCTGTTTTTATAGTCATGCATACGCTGTTTTTTTATGTAATGCTCGATAAAATGGCAAATCTGGTTCCTTATAAGTTAAACACTGAAATATTTTAATTATGGGGATTACAGTAGCAATACCATTTTACAATGTTGAGCAATACCTTTTTGATGCTATACGGTCTGTATTTGCCCAGACATACCTCGAATGGGAACTTATTTTGATAGATGACGGATCTACAGACAGATCATTAGAGATTGCGAATTCTATTAACGATCCCAGAGTTCGTGTTATTTCAGATGGGAAAAATAAAAAATTGGCAAGCCGTTTAAACGAGGTTACGAAGCTTGCTAAATATGAATATATCGCACGTATGGATGCGGATGATTTGATGGTTCCGGAAAGGTTACAAATTCAATACGACATTTTAGTCAACAATCCACAGTACGATTTAGTGACATCTGGTATTTATTCAGTTTTAAATGATCTGACCATTGTAGGGAAAAGGGGTAGTGCTTATTTGGGAGCAACTTTCGAAGAAATTATCAGTAGGAAAAAAGGAATTACACATGCTGCCATATTAGCAAGGAAAAGCTGGTACGAACGAAATAAATATGATGAAAAACTTACCATAGCGCAGGATTTGGAATTGTGGGTACGCACAAGTCAAAAAAAAGATTTGAAAGTAATTTCCTTGTCCAGCCCTCTATACATATATAGAGAGGAAAATAATATTTTACCTAATAAGCTGCTTAGGGCATATAGTGTAGAAAAGCAATTAGTAAGAAAATATAAAGGAAGGATAAACAAATATTATATGATTTTATTATTAAAATCATGGGTAGTGAGGTTCTTAAAAATAGTGAAAGTAGACAGAGACTTCCAACGTAGGCGGAATTTTGTTTTAGGTAGTGAGGAAGTATGTATTTACAAAAACGCGATCGATAAAATCAACGAAACTAAAGTGCCACTATTATGAAAAAAAAATTAGTTCTACTTACAACAGTTTCTATGTCGCTGGAATTCTTTAGAGAGCAAATTTCAGAGTTAAGCAAGATATACGATGTAACACTAGTAAGTTCACCGTCTGAAGAACTCATAGAGATAGCTTCACGGGAAGGAGTGGCATACAAAGCAATAAAAATGAAAAGAGAAATTTCTTTTTTTCATGATTTAAGATCTTTTATAAAGTTACTATATTACTTCATTACGAGAAAAATTTTTATAATTCATTGTAATACTCCAAAAGCCTCTTTACTAGGGCTGGTAGCAGGAAAAATAGTGGGAATTCCCAATAGAATTTATTATGTACATGGCCTTCGGTTTGAGGGCGCTTTTGGAATAAAAAGGAAAATATTAATAGGTTTGGAAATTTTGGGATGCTATTGTGCTACAGAAATTATAGCTGTAAGCTATGGAATTAAAGAAAAAGTTGAAAGGAATTTAACCAACAAGAAAGTAATAGTAATAGATAATGGTAGCGCCAATGGAGTGGCAGTCGATGAATTTATAAATTGTTCTTACGATAGTTATCAGATTAAAGAAGGGCTGGGCATTGAACATGACGATTTTTTATATGGCTATGTTGGGCGTATTGTAAGTGATAAGGGTATTAATGAATTGATATATGCATTTAATGAAATTAACAATACAGAAACAAATACAAAGTTACTTTTGGTAGGTTCGTATGAAGATAAATTAGATCCTCTTTTACCCAAAACAAAAAAAATAATTAGCGAAAATACAGCGATTATAGAAACAGGTTTTCAGAAAGATGTCAAAAAATACCTTTCAATTATGGACGTATTTGTGTCGCCGTCTTACAGGGAAGGTTTTGGATTATCATTACTTGAAGCAAATTTAATGGGTAAGCCGGTTATCGCTACCCAAATCACCGGTTATGATGAGATAATAAGAGAGAATATTAATGGTTTTCTTGTTCCCGCAAAAGATTCAACGGCCTTATTAAATCGTATGAAATTTGTATTAAACAATAAAAATTTTATCAGGGATATGAAACAGAGTTGTATACAGGAGGTATCAGAAAAATATAGTCACAAAAAAGTTATGCAGAGTGCTTTAGGATATTATTCTAAGTTTCTCAGATAACAAATTTGGTAGATAATTCTGCTTTTTAGGCATATTGGGTATCCCTTCGTTTTAAATTTTTCGGTTGCAATAAATTTATAGACCATACAAATTTCGTTAATCCTTGCTAAACCTTTTGCTTTGAATTAAATCATACTGATTTTCATAATCCGGTATTTCTGTCTTCATTACTTTATCCCAAAATCTAAAGTAGAGGCCATAATTTCCTGTAAACCGGCTATGATGCATATTGTGGTGGACAGATGTATTGAGTACATTAAAGAGTTTAGTTTTTCGAAATGATTTTGGCGCTATCTCGTATCCTAAATGACCATATACATTTATCATCAAGCCAACCACGGTAAACAGTGATATAGATATTACATGCAACGGAAGTATAAAAACCAACACAAGTAAGATAAGGCCTTCAGGGATTGCCTCAAGTATATGGAATGAGTAAGAACTCCAGGGAGAGGGATTTGTAGATTTATGATGTGTTACATGCGTGTGTTTGTAAATTTTTTTATGATGGAGTAGCCTGTGCATCCAGTAAAAGTATGTATCATGAATAACAAGGCTTAACGCTACACTTATAACAATCCACCATATGGGATATTCACTAATGTCATCGTAAACTAGAGTATACTGTTTTAGCGGCGTATATAATATTAAAATGGTAATTATTGAAAATATAAGTGCGCTTTGACTAGAGTGAAGTATTTCCCTGATGATAACTTTCTTTTTAATCATTCTGCTTTGTATCTTTGAATTTACTAATGCTTTTGATAAAACATAGTATATAAATACAAAAGCTAAACCTGCTATTGCGAAATATCTAATTAACGTTAGCCCAACTATATACAGTAGGTTTTCGATAATATTGTCCATAATTTTAATTTTTAGGCTAAATTATTGAACCTGTAATGTTTAAAAGATAACAAAAGATAATTTCACCGCTGAGTGCTTATTCGCTTCCTTATACGACTAAGAGATACAGGAGTAATGCCGAGCATCGAGGCAATATATTTATCGGGTACGCGGTTTACAATATCAAATTTTTCAGCAATTAATTTTTTATAGCGCTCTTCAGGATTTAACAGCACAAAGTCTTCAATCATTTGCAATGACGACCCTAGCATAGATAGAATGATCTGGTAGCGCAAGCTTTCATATTTTGGATTTTCAGACATTATCTTTTCAACCAAAGCATAGTCAATTTCCAAAATTTGGGTCTGTTCCAGTGCCTGATATATGAAATTTGATGGTTTGTCAAAAATTATGGAATCATGCGATCCTATAAATTGGTCTTCCCACCGAAGTAACAATGTGGCCTCCTCACCATTTTTTTTTATAGCATATACTCGCATCAAACCTTTTTTGATATAAGCAAGTTTTTTGTTTATTTGATTTCTTTGAATATATCCTTCTCCGGCTTTTAGATTTTTTTCCGATGCTTTAGAAAATAAATCACTCACATCTTCAAAAGGTACATCATTTAATAAATTGGTAAAGAATAAGAGTTTTTCGTTACTTATCATAATTGACTAATTGTATAGAAATTTAGGTAAAAAATACGGTTATGAAATTAACAAAAGATAATAATAGGGTCTACTTTATACCAGCAAATTTGTTACAATGCAATAATTACTCGTTTTTTTATAAAAAATGGATCATTGTTTCTATGTTTGTAACAGTTAACCTAATAATAACATAAGATGCGGTTGAAAAATTTTATCTGTCCGGGATTCTTTTTCTATTTTTTTCTTTTTAGTGTTTACACTTTAAGCGCTCAGAAAAAGATGGACGATTCTGAAAAGCTTATTAGGGCTGGTGTAGTACAGTATAACAAAGGGAACTATATTAAAACAATCGAATTCCTTACAAAAGCAGTTGTGCTTATTGATAAGAATGATCCTAAAAAGCTTTTTACTGTAAAGAATACCATTGGCATTTGCTATGGTTATCTATCAAATTATGGCGAAGCATTGAGTACATATAGCGAAGCCATGAAAATTGCAGAGGACAATAATCTTATTGAAGACCAGATCAATGTCATGTGTAATATAGGTATACTTTATTCCTTAGAATACGATTTTAAAAGTGCCATCGATATATATGAAAAAGCTATAACTACCGCAAATAAAATTGATTCCAATTATTCGAAAACACTACTTGCTGTAAATATTTCTGACGTATATAATCAGTTGGGCGATTATAAAAAAGCCCAGTTTTATTTAAATTCAGTAAAGAAATTAAAAAAGACGAAACAATTTGATCAGCTTTGGAATATAAATTATGCGGAAAGCCTTTTAATTCAAGGCAAGGTTGCCGAATCGTATCGTATTATGAAACAACTTGAATTAACCAACCCGGTTGATCTTTCCTGTAGTATTTGTGTAATAGAACTCCTTTCAAAAATATACGACGCTAAAAATGATATCAATATGGCCATTGCCTACGCGAATAAGGGAATAGCTAAAGCAACAGATAAAAGCGACAAGCTTAATCTTTATAATCATCTTTCGCTACTATATGCTAAAAAGAAAGAATTTGATAAAGCATTGAAATACAAAGATTCTGTCATTATGACGAAAGATTTGGTGTCGGTTTCCATTAACAGAGGACTTTTTGAAAGTAATAAAGTAAAGCTTAAAGTACAGGAATACCAGGACGAGATTAAGGTGAAAACGGAAAAGCAGCAAAAACTACTATATCTATTTATTAGCTCTTTATTTATAGTAGCAATCGTCTGTTTTTTAATTTATCGGGGGTTAAATCATAAGATTGCAAGACAGGAACAGGAAAAAGTTATTGCGGGAAAACAACAGCAAATTATTACATTAGAGCTGGAAGGTTTAAAAAATAACGTTGCCGAAAAAAACAGGAAGTTAAGCGCAAAAGCGTTATACCTTTCCGGGCGTAATGAATTAATCGAGGAGGTAATGAATTCGCTTTCCGACATTCCGGAAGTTATAAAGAATAAACAAGTATTGGATTATGTAAAAACTCTTAAAAGCTATTTGAAGTCTGACGAGGAATGGGATGACTTTATAACGTATTTTGAGCAGGTCAATCCTGAATTTATAAAAACCCTTACCAGTAACTTTCCGGATCTGAATTCTGCAGACATTCGCTTTTTATGTTACATATATATGAACCTTGACGTTAAAGAAATCGGTAACATCTACAATATTACCTATAACGCTGCCGTAAAAAGGCTCCGACGTATAAAGGAAAAGATGAAATTTGATAAGGAAATGTCCTTTCATGAGTACCTGGTTACACTTCGTTGATTTTCAGGAATATGTGTTTTCATTGATATATGACGGCTATTTATTTCCCACTGTTTGGCTAGTTATTTCCATTCTTTTTTATTGTAAATGGACAACTAAAAGCAATATTTGTTGTGAAATCTTAAAACGATTGGGTTAAAGATTTGACCGACAACTTTTGCTAACCATTAACTAACTAAACAGATGAAAAAAAAATTACTTCACAGTATTACAGTAGTACTGTTATTAATTGGCTGCACTTGTAGTGCTCAATGGCAAAATGGACTGTGGACAGAAAAACAGGCTTACAATTGGTACTTTTGTATGAATGCAGGCCTAAATTTTAGCGAGGTACCGCCGCTGCCACTGGCCGATGGAAATGTAGATGCCCTTGTTGGCTATGAAACTGATCCAAATGGAGTTATCAACCCCGATAGTGGCTATACAACATACGGTGGTTCTTCAGTTATGTCAGATGCCCAGGGAAACTTGCTGTTTTATACTAATGGTAATACGGTTTGGAATAAAAATCATCAGGTCATGGTTAATGGTACTGATTTAATTTGTGGCCCATGGGGTAAGCAAAATAATATAATTGTACCAGCTCCGGGACATCCTGACAGGTATTTTATTTTCTCAATTAAAGAGCCTGGCTACTATACACTTCCTTATCCTTTTCCTATACCGAATCCTCTTTATAGCTGGAGAGTTGTATATTCTGAAGTTGATATGTCCCTGGATAACGGCATGGGAGGAGTTACAGTTAATAAAAACGTAATATTGGGGGGTATTGACGAACCAAATTTTTTAGCGGGAAGTTATTACGCCAGAATTTCAGCTACCTATCATTCTGATGAACATCAGATATGGGTTATGACGCATGGAATTGGTAATAACGAGTTTAGGGCTTTTCTCGTTTCTGATACGGGAGTAAATATGACTCCTGTTATAAGTTCAGTTGGAGTGTCGTATGATGGATACCCGGATACAATGGCACAAATGAAATTTTCTCCCGATGGAACCAAGGTTGTAAAATCATTAATGTTGTATGATGAAGGAAAAAATGTTGAAGTTTTTAATTTTAATAAAAGTACTGGCGAGGTTACAGGCCTTTTAGTAACGATAGGGCAGCAGGAATTTATAAACGAGGGGGAACTTGCCGGTGCCCAAGGGCTTGAATTTTCTCCCAACAGCAAACTACTTTATACTACGGGTATAACATCAGGCATCCTTAAGCAGTTTAATCTTGATGCTGGAGATGAAGCCGCTATCAGGGCTTCAGGCATTCCATTGTCCGGTTCAGAAGACCCTCTGCAATTTAATCATTATATGCAGGTCGGTCCGGATGGAAAGATCTACATTGCATATTCAGAAGAGGCATATGGGGGGTTTGGTTCACCAATGGCATTAAGTACTATAAATGTTGTCAACTTTCCTAATAACATAGGTATAAGCAGTGGTTTTACCCCAAATGCAATTGATTTGGGTAGTGGCAAAAGCGCTCATAGTTTTCCTAGTTTTATTCAGGACTATTTTGCATCCGGTATATTGTATGAAGGGGATTGCGAAGGAACAGCTACTACATTCAGCACAATTCGTATACCTGGCATAACCAGTATAACATGGAATTTTGGGGATCCTGATAGTGGGGGAGATAATACATCGCTTGACCCGGAACCTTCGCATACTTTTAGCGGTGCGGGTACTTACACGGTAACAGCTGTAATTACAAGTAACAATGCACAGCAAACCGCCACAAAAACAGTTAAAATATTGCCGGCTCCCATTGCTACGATGCCTCTTTTAACCGATCTTAGTCAATGTGCTGATGCTTCAGGTAAAGGTACTTTTAATTTATCTGACCTGGATGAATCCATTCTCGGTGGACAAAGTGCGCCCGAATATACCGTTACTTACTATGCTTCAATAGAAGATATGGAATCAGGCACTGTTGTTAGTATACCTGGTGAATTTGTAACTTCAGGGCAGTCGATCTTTGCTATGGTAACAAATACCCTTACAGGATGCAATTCGGTAATAGAACTTATCCTTGTCGTAAATCCAGTTCCTGTAGCAGGTAACCCGTCTACTATTCAGGAGTGTGGAAATGCTTCCTCTGCCGCTATTTTTGATCTTACACAGCAAATTCCATCTATACTTGGACACTTAAATCCGGGAGAATATAGTGTAACTTTTTATACAGATCAGGATGTTACAAATGAAGTTCAGCAGCCAGCAACATTTATTTCCCAAGGGCAAACAATCTATTCCAGGCTAACCAATTTGGCCACAGGGTGTTCAGTGTTGGTACAGTTCGATATTTTGGTATTGCCGCAACCGTCACTTCCGGAAACTTCGACTTTTGAAGGATGCTCACCTTTCGACCTTGTTATCATTGCAGGTGAACCGGAATCTGGTACAGTTTTTAGCTTTTACACTACTGAAGAAGATGCTTTAGGTAATGTAAATTCTATTGTAAACACAAACAATTATGTACTTAAAGACAATATGGGTACTTTATACGTAAGAGCTCAGGATGCTAGCGGTTGTGTTCAGGTGGGAAAATTACTTATAGAATCGGGAGATTGCTCTATACCACGTGGTATTTCTCCTAACGGCGATGGAATGAACGATACTTTTGACCTTTCCGGTTTTGATGTAAAGTTATTAATGATATATAATCGCTATGGACAGGAGGTATATAGTAGAGAAAACTACATGAATGAATGGCTCGGACAGTCCTCTAATGGGAATGAATTACCGTCTGCCACCTACTTTTATATTATTGAATATAGAAATGGAAATAGCAAAACGGGCTGGGTTTATGTGAACCGACAAGAGTAGATTACTAAAAAAACAGTTACATGACAGGCTATTACGATAGCCTGTCATATCTAATCAAAGAATTATGGATGAGGTTATCTTCTACCCAATGTCGCAAAGGCCTGTACCTGATGAAAGCGATGCCACTTTTAGCACAACTGTTATAGTGTACAATGAAAAATATACTGCAGTAGGATTAGGCTATTTTGACTTTGAAATAGGCGAATGGCTTCATTTTAGCCATAATAGTTTTTTGTTAAAATGCTGGTGCTATATACCTGTTCCAAAGATTATTGGTGACAGTAGCTGGGATACGGTAATGCCGAAGGGTTATATCAAATCTCTTTTCTAATAAAAATAAATGCTATGCTTAAGAAAATAGTATACCTCATCTTGCTGTGTTACCTTCCTGCGTTTGCTCAGAAAGAAGCCGCTAACTGGTATTTTGGTAATAATGCAGGATTAGATTTTAATTTTGGAACGCCGTTAGCATTAACAAATGGACAATTGTCTCAATTGGAAGGTTGTGCCACTATTTCTGATAGTGATGGTAATCTTTTATTTTACACGAATGGAATAGAGGTATATAACTCCAACCACCAGTTAATGTTAAACGGAAGTGGTCTGTTCGGAAGCCAGAGTAGTACCCAGTCTGCAATTATAGTTCCGGCTCCAGGTAATCCTGATAGATATTATATATTTGCTATCGACAGTGAAGGAGGAATTAATGGTCTTACCTATTCTAAGGTAGATATGACACTTGACAATGGCCAGGGCGGAATAATAGTTGGTCAAAAAAACATTCCCCTTGCAACGCCAACTGCTGAAAAACTTACAGCTACCTATCACTCCAACGGAGAAGATATCTGGGTCATTGCACATCGCTTAGGTACGAACGGTTTTTTATCCTATCTTGTGACGGCATCTGGTGTAAGTACAATTCCACAGGAGTCTAATGTTGGTGTTATACACTATTCCAGCGGAGGTTTGGGCGCCATTGGTTATATGAAATCATCTCCTGATGGAAAAAAAATTGCTATTGCAAAATTGATCGGACCTGCTATTACACAACTTTTTGATTTCGATAATGCTACCGGAACTGTATCAAATCCGATTAATATAAATACTTATGCCTCCTATGGTGTAGAATTTTCCCCGGACAGTAAATTGCTGTATACAACTTCCACGGGTTATTTCAATTCTCCAATATATCAATATGATATAACATCTGGAAGCCAATCGACTATTCAGTCATCACAAATTTGTATAACCCCCGGAATATTTAATTATACAGCGTTACAGTTAGGGATAGATGGAAAAATTTATACCGTTGCTTCAGGTGGCGAAAGTGTACATGTTATACAAAATCCAAGTGCGACCGGACTAGCTTGCAATTTTCAGCAAAATGCGGTAAGTTTAGGAGGAAAAACTTCCTCGTATGGGCTTCCTCCATTTATTCAAAACTATTTCCAATATGAAATAGGTTATGAAAATATATGTGATGGTGTCCCTACACAGTTTAAAATAAATACGCGTTCCGTTATAGCTTCAGCAAGCTGGAATTTTGGTGATCCTGATTCCGGAAACAATAACAGTTCTACAGACATTGAGCCCGAACATATTTTTAGTTCTCCGGGCACATATGAAGTTTCAGTTACTTTCGTTACAGATTTAGGCTATACCATTACTTTAACTAATAACTTAACCATCCTTCCCGGGCCTGTAGCCAACACGCCATCGGATATGCGAGTTTGTGATGTGCTTCCCAATGATGGTTTTTCTACATTTGCCCTGGGCAACCAAAACGCCGCGATACTGGGCAGCGGACAGGCCACAGGTTATACGGTAAGCTACCATTTAAGCCAGGACGATGCGATTGCAGGGGAAGAAGCCCTTGTGTCACCTTTTACCAATACAGTAAACCCACAAACACTACATGCGCGTGTAACCAGTGCTAACGGCTGTTATGCTACGACATCTTTTAACCTTATTGTTAACCCGGTCCCGGTTGTTACCGGCCCTGATGCGCTTTTAGGCTGCGAAGAGCAGCAGGGGCAGGGCAAAGCCCCTTTTGACCTTACCGAGTCCATCCCACAGATTACAGGAGGTAACACAGCAATTAATGTCACCTTTTACAAGTCACAGGCCAATATGGTCAGTAACTTACCTATTGGCACACCGGGTAATTATACCAATACCACACCTTACAACGAGACGATTTACTTTAAGGCAGCCAATATAGCCTCTCCCGAGTGCACATCAACGGGCGAACTTCAGCTAAAAGTAAACCCCCTTCCGGTTTTAAAAAGCAATATAGCTCCCTACAGCCTTTGTGATACCAACAACCCCGGGGATGGCTTTGAAGTCTTCGACCTTACCAGCAGGTATAGTTCCATCACCAACGATACAGGCCTTGTCCTTACCTACGCCTATGATAATAATGGTACGCTAACCACTATTACTGACCCGGCAGCATTCCGCAATACAGTAACCGGCCAGCAGACCATATTTGTCTCAACACAAAATACTTTTAATTGCAGTAACAGCACGAGCTTTACCATTGTGGTAAACCCGCTACCGGTATTAAGCGATAACCCTGCAGACTTTATTGCCACCGAGTGTGAAGAACTGCCTGGCGAGGCTGATTTTGACCTTGATGAAATTGCAACAGCGGTAACGGCAGGCTCCGCGAGCTATGTAGTGTATTTCTACCAGACCCAGGCCCAGACACTGGCTGGGGGTACTGATTTTGAACCGGGCCCAAACTACCTTTCGGGCGATGCCGATATCTGGGCCAGGGTAATTAACCCTACCACGAACTGCGTAAGGGTAGCCCGTGTGGAACTAAACGTAATCCCTGCCCCTATTGCCACCACCCCTGCACCTATTGCAGAATGTGATGACAACAACGACGGCTTTGCAAGGTTTAACCTTACACCAGCCATGCAGGCTATTGAGGCCGCTATCCCCGATGTAACGGTAAGCGCCTTTGAGACCCAGAGCGATGCTGACCTAAATGTAAATGTAATACCGTCACCCGAGGCCTATGACAATATCGTAGCAGGTACCCAGACCCTGTACCTAAGGGTACAGTCGGACCTTACGGACTGCTATGATACGGTAACCCTTGTGCTGATTGTAAACCCAAGGCCTGATGCCCACAGCCCGGCGCAGCCTTATGCGCTGTGTGATGACGGTACCAGCGATACTGATGGCATAGCCCATTTTAACCTGAACAGCCAGAGTGCTGAGATACTTGCAGGCTTAGACCCTGCGCAGTACACAGTAGACTATTACACCGACGCTGCAGCTACACCTGCCAGCCTTATCGGTACACCGGGCAACTACCCATCGGCAACAGCTACGGTGTATGCCAAAGTAACCAATACAGCCACAGGCTGTTTCTATATCGTAGCGGTACGCCTTGTGGTGAATGCCCTTCCGGTGCTTATTACCAATGAGTACAGCTACTCGCTGTGTGATACCACACTGCCGGCCAACAAAGAGACCTTTGACCTTACCACTACCATCGATAAATTCATCACCGATGAAAACCTAAACGGTGTAGCGGTAACCTTCCATACCACCCTTGCCGATGCGCAAGGGGGCACCAATGCCCTTACCGACGCCCAGGCACAGGCGTATGAGAACACTTCACAGGTACAGAGCCTTTATGTGCGCTTTACGGTAACCACTACAGGCTGCTTCAGGCTTGGCTACCTTGATATCAGGGTAGAGCCGCAGCCGGTACTTACCCTTCCCTCACAGGATGAGCTAACGGTATGTGATACCGATGGCAACGGTATCGGTGAGTTTAACCTTGAAGCCTTAAAAGAGGGCCTTGCCAATGGTGATGCAAGCCTTGTGATCACCTTCCACCTAACGGCGGAAGAAGCACTATCGGGGGCCAACCCGATCGGTAATACGACCGACTACAGGAATGACCACCCGGGCACACAAACCCTTTGGGTAAGGGCAGTGAGTGGTACCACAGGCTGCTTTAACACCACGCCATTCCCGGTTACCCTTATAGTAACCCCTGCACCGCAGGCACCAAAGCTACAGGATATCACCCTTTGTGATGATACCGACAACAATGGGCAGGACGGGGCGCTAAGGACAGACCTTACAGTATATGAAACACAGATAAAAGAAGCAGTAGCCCCTGTGGAAGTAACCATCACCTATTACCTGTCACAGGCTGATTCCGATGCCGGTAGTAACGGTATTGCCAGCCCTGCAAGGCATATTGCCAGGGATGGGCAGGTGATCTGGGTAAGGGTAGAGAATACCGCAGGCTGCTATAGCCTTACGAGCTTCACCATCCATATCAACAAGCCACACCAGTTGGTAACCCCAACACCCCTTGCCGTATGTAACGAGGCATTGCCAAATGACGGTATTGCGGAGTTTAACCTTACACAAAAAGACGATGAGATACTGGGCCCTGATGGGGTAGGCATGGACTACGTTGTAGACTACTTTACCACCGACCCAAAAACAGACAGCACCGCCGTGGCAATCGCCACCCCGGATGCCTATGTAAATACAGACAGCAATGGAGCAGCCCAAAACCCAAGGACGATCTGGGTAAGGGTAACCACCACCCAGGGGTGTGTTAGCTATACCACCCTGACCATAAGGGTGCTTCCGCTACCTGTACCCAACTTTAACCCAGCCCCACTTGAGGTATGCGACCAGGATACTACAGTAGTAGGCAGTGAGCCCTTTGACCTTACCCTTGCACAGGATGATATCCGCAACAACGGTACTAACTATGTGTTCAGCTATTATACCACAGAAGAGGATGCCCAGGCAGGCACCAATGCGATACCTGACCCAACCAGCCACAACAGTGCCAGTGGCAGTGTATGGGTAAGGGTTGAGGCCAATACTAATAACCCATCTGATTTGAGGTGCTTCCAGATAGTGGAGCTTGAACTAATAGTGAACCCACTGCCACCGATAGCCGACCTTGCCGACTATGGTATCTGTAACGACACCCCTGCATCCCCTACAGCCTTTAACCTGAAGGAGTATGTAGAGACAGCCCTTGGCGGCAATACAGGTACCATTTACACTATAGGCTACTTTAGCGATGCAGCCCTTACCACACGTGCCACGCCAATAACAGGGTATGTAGTAACAGGCAGTGCAACGGTATACATAGAAGTAGTGAACAACGACACAGGGTGCAGGATCGTAAAAGAGCTTGAGCTTATCGTAGAGCAGCAGGCAGTAGCCAACCCTGTGGCAGACCCTGCGGCGGTATGTGATACCGACGACCAGAATGACGGCAGGGCCTCAGGATGGGATTTAACCCTACTTGCACCTGAAGTACTTGGCGCTCAGGACCCGGCTGTGTTCCTTGTAAGCTATTACGATATTGACCCGTCTACAGTACCTGCACCGCAACCGATACAAGACCCTGAAAACTATACCAACCAGACTCCGGAGAGCCAGGTGATCTGGATCGTAGTAACCAACAGCGATACGGTACAGGACACTCCATGCAGTGCCACCACTACGGTAACCCTAAGGGTAGAGCGCAGGGCAGAGCCTGTTATCACCACAGCAGATGGCAGCGATACAGTATGTATCGAATGGGGGGCAAGCGAAGGCGAGCTGGAACTTAACAGTGGTGTAGTACCAAACGGGCACACCTATCTTTGGTACAAAGACGGGGTACTGCTAACCGATAGTGATGACTCAGGAAGCTACATCGCCAAAACAGGCGGCGTATACACCGTAGTAGTAACGGGCCCTGCGCCACTGGAATGTGTGTCGGATGAATCGGCAGGCTTTACGGTAATCGAATCAGGGCAGGCATCAGCAATAGGCCAGGGGTACTATGTAACCAACTACTTTAGCGATAACCAGACCATAACGGTAACCATAGAAGGAAACGGGGAGTACACCTACCAGCTGGATAACGGCCCAAGGCAGGAATCTCCGGTATTCACCAATGTATCCCCGGGCTACCACACGGTTACGGTATGGGATGAGAAAACAGATTTTCCATGCCAGGAGCTGGTCTTAAATGGAGTAAGCATTGTAGACTACCCTAACTTCTTTACCCCTAACGGTGATGGTTTCCATGACACGTGGAACATCATAGGCTTAAGCGGTACAGGATCGGTGATCTATATCTTTGACCGCTACGGCAAGCTTATCAAACAGATAAGCCCGGACCTTGAGAGCAGCGGATGGGACGGAACACTAAACGGTACCCCGGTACCGGCAACGGACTACTGGTTCACCGTTACCTACCCTGAGTTTGATGGCACCACAACGGTAACCAAAGAATTTAAATCGCATTTCTCACTGAAGAGATAAACAAATAGAAAACCATAATAACTAAGAACCCCGGACAGCGAAAGCTGCCCGGGGTTTGTTTTTATAAGTAATGTAAAAGTTAAAACGGCAGAAAAAAAGTTTAAAGAAAGTGTTACAGTTTGTGCCTAGCCCTGATAGAGGCGGCATCCTGCCCGGCAAGGCCAAAGGGCAGATACAGCCGATAGCAGGAAATAGCTTTAAATAAATGCGCTTAGTTGGACTTCTTAATACTACTCTAAATAGTCAGGAGATATCGTTTTTCGTGTAGTAAAGTTTATATGTAGTGATTAACCTATCATTAACTCTGTATTAACCGGGTAAATGAATTTTACTTGCAACATTTGCAGCTTAAACACATTAAATTTATAAGTATGAAAACAGGTCTTTTTATTGCAATGTTACTTTTATTTAGCCTATTTGGTTTTGCTCAGGCGAGACCTGTATCAACAATTCCGTTTGTGTTAGAGAATAACACAGTTTATGTGTATTGTAAAATTAATAGTACCGACAGTTTAAAATTCTTGTTTGATACCGGTGCTGACGGATCTGTTATTAATAAAGACTCTAAGCGTATGTTTAATCTTAAAATAGATGGTAAATCATTAAACAGGGGCTCTAATGGTACGAATGAAGTAGAGGTGGCTATTGATAACACCATTAGGTTTGGAGATATTGAAAGAACTAAAATCAGTTTTACATTAATATCTTTCGGAACAGATAGTTTTGATGGGATTATTGGAACTGATTTGATGAAAGGGTATATTGTAGAGCTTGACTATAATAAAAATGAACTAAAGTTTTATAAGGATAATGATCCGGAAATGACATATTCCGGATATGAAAAAACAAAACTCCATCTTATAGATAATTATCCTGCCGTAGAAAGTAAAATGATTGTAGATGGTGTAGAGTATAAAGGCCTGTTTGGTATCGATAGCGGGGCAGACGATATTCTGACTATTGCTGCGCCATTTTCTAAAAGGCACAAATTGAATGAAAAAATGAAAAATATAGGATCGGCAACTGCTCAGGGATCTGATGGGTCTGTTTATGAAATGCCTGTAGTTTTGTGTTCGATCATGAACTTTAGCAATAAATTTTTGTATAACCTTCCTGTATTACTTTCCAGTTCTACAGAAGGAATTGATGCATCAGATAAAATGGCCGGTTTTCTTGGTAACAAATTTCTAAAACGATTCAATACCATATTAGATTTTAAAAATAGATATGTGTATTTCAAATTAAATAAAAACCTATATTCTGAAGTTTATCAATAATTTATGTAAGAAAAATAATAATTGTACACTGCAGGTTTATATAATATTGTAAATTAGTAGTATCGGCAATTGGTTCACTACCAAAAATAAACAAGGGTGCACTACCGTCTAACTAATTGTATAATAAAGTAGCAACAAATGAAAAAGAAATTAAGACTTGCAATAGTGTGTACCGTGCTTCAATGTGTGATATCTTTCTTTACCAGCAGGTATCCTTTCTTTTACCAGGGGGCAGACTGGTTTATAACTGCGACGGGCGATATACTTTTCCTGATACGACTATTATGTTCTTTAGGTACTTTACCTTTTTTTATCGCGCTTTATAAAAGTAATGACTTTATAAATATAATAGATAAGGATGTTGCTACAAGTCAGGACAATCCGAAGGACGAATCCTGGTTTAAGCATCTGTTAATCAGGGTGGCAATTTTACTCGTGGCCTATTTGTTTTTGTATACCATATCACTATTAGACAATAGTCTTGGAGCGGGCTATATTGTAGCTTACGGACTCTTAATGATTTTAGGTGCCTCAACTGTTATTCTCAGTATTGAAGCTGTTATTTTGTTTCGGAAGAAGCTTTTCTTTAAGAGCTATGGAAATATGTTTATTTTAGGTGTTTCCTTATGGATCTTGTTAGGCCTTTTGTAAACAAATATTTTCTGATGAAATGTTTTAGATGCACTCGGTTATGAGTCGTAACTTTGTTATTGTAACAATTAAAGCTATCTATGAAAAAAATAGGATTTTTATCGTTTGGGCATTGGTCCGATCATCCTTCCTATCAAACCCGTACAGCGGGCGATACGCTGCTTCAGTCTATCGATTTGGCTGTTGCTGCAGAAGAGATTGGTTTGGACGGCGCATATTTTCGTGTACATCATTTTGCGCGGCAGCTGGCATCGCCTTTTCCTTTGCTTTCAGCTATAGGTGCTAAAACGCAAAAGATAGAGATTGGAACAGGAGTGATTGATATGCGGTATGAGAACCCTCTGTACATGGTTGAAGATGCCGGCGCTGCCGACCTGATTTCCGGAGGGCGTTTACAACTAGGAATAAGCAGAGGATCGCCAGAGCAGGTAATCGATGGCTACCGCCACTTTGGTTATGTGCCTGCAGATGGCGAAACAGATGCAAATATGGGACGCAAAAAGGCTCTGGAGTTTTTGGATAGGCTGAAAGGTGAAGGATTTGCACAACCAAACCCAAACCCCATGTTTCCAAACCCACCGGGTTTATTACGTCTTGAGCCGCATTCTGAAGGTTTGAGAAATCGTATATGGTGGGGAGCAGCATCTAATGCTACTGCCATATGGGCGGCTGAGAATGGGATGCACCTGCAAAGCTCTACCTTGAAATATGACGAAAATGGCAAGCCTTTCCACATTCAACAGGCGGAACAGATAAGGTTATATAAAGAAGCCTGGAAAAAGGCCGGACATCTGCACGAACCAAGGGTATCGGTAAGCCGCTCTATCTTTGCATTAGTTACCGATCAGGATAGGTATTATTTTGGACAGCAGGGAAGAGGATCAGATAGTTTTGGTTATATTGAAAGTGATCAAAGAGCAATATTCGGCAAGAGTTACGCAGCCGAACCAGATAAACTTATTGCAGAACTGGATCAGGATGAAGCTGTTAAAGAAGCGGATACCGTGCTGCTGACTATACCTAATACTTTGGGTGTTAACTATAATATACATGTGTTGTCGGCTATTTTAGAACATATTGCCCCGGCACTGGGTTGGCGATAAACTTTTTGAAAACATTAGAAATGAAAAACCCTTAAACTCTTTGATTATAAAGTGTTTAAGGGTTTTTTAGTGTGGAATCGCCCGAATCGAACCTGCTTCGAAAGGCCCTTTAAAATCCTATCTTTTCAAGCATGCAATTAAATCTTGCACCCAATTTGCAACTAATCTGAAATAGATGTTTAAATGATTACCTCATAAGTCTTTACAGGTGCAAATGTGAAAATTTCAGTAGATTTGTACCTATTCTGTCTTTGTTTATTATAATCTATCATTCATTGACTATCTTTTGGCTACTCCTTAAACAGTTTTTATATATCTGACTTACCAGACTAGTAAGAACCAAACTTACTTATACCGTATTTTCCGCTAACCCTGATATTTCGCAATGTACTGGGAGCTATATCTAATATCTTGCGTATTGCTTGCTTTTTAGCCACTGGTCACCAATAATTGTGGCTGGCTTATTGCGGGCAAGCTCATTTTTTACTTCCCTTATGATTTCGACCGCAAATTGCTAATGATTTTCTTTAGTTATAGCTCGTTCATTACGGTAATTATTTGCAAATGGATAATTGCTATGTATGGATGGTGGCTAAGGGAATACATTTCGATAGGCATCAGGTTTCATTTCTTGGCATTTTATAACCAATTAGCAATACAGTGAAATCTTCAACTTTCCCTTTACGATCATACAAAGACTGTATAAGGGAGATTTCCGTTGGATGCTGAGTCAAGGATGATCTAAAACAGGTCTTGATCTTCTATTAATTGCATTGCTATCTATTAGGGCTTCAACGGCTTTATGCTATGATAAATCGAAGATAGAAAATACGATATAACCCACAATGGTTTGGCTGCTTTAACCTATCTATTAAGATAAGTTTATAATAAATGATTCCCTGAATCCTAAATGCTTCTCTGATATAAGCTTTCGAAGTAGATTTATCTCATTACAAATCCACTCTGCAGAAAAATTTAAATTTTCCATATATGGCTTGAGTTTATTGAAAGTTTCATGTGGGATTTTTTTAGCCAGGCTTATATTAGGTGATTTTGATGACGACTTTACTCATGCCATTAGGTTAATAATTGGGGCCGGATTTTCAATTTTGAAATATATAGTAACACTATGGCCATGATCAATGACATCCCAACCTTTAGCTTTGACTTTAAAGGGCCCCGTCGCTGTCAACAGACCTGAAATTGTCTCGGCAAAATGAGCATCATCAGTAAGCTTATCACTGAGTGTGATATGTGCTATATAGTTAAGATTCCTTTCACCGATATCTGCAATTTTGTTAAGTTCTTTTTTAATTCCGGCGATTTCCGCTTATACCTTTTCAGCAGGGGAAAGAACTACCACATAAGCGTACAGCTGTCCAAACAACGAAGTTTGGTTATAGATGATGGTACGGTTCATTCCTGTAGCGGCATCTGTCCTCATCTGGGTGGTGTGTTGCAGTGGAAAGACGACGAGAAATCATTTGATTGCCCACTGCACGGTTCAAGATTTACCGCTTATGGAACGGTAATTAATGGGCCTGCGATTTGTGATCTCAAGAAAACAGTTTAACACCCTGGCATTTCGCCAGATTAAATAATGTATTATGAATAAGCGTAAAACAATCGGTCTAATTGCTCTTGTAGCTTTAGGTTCACTGTTCTATTCCTGTAAGGATATATTACATAATGCGGACAACTGAAAAATAATATTATAAAACCAACTCATTACGAAAGCAGCAGTTATACATGGTCTGGGTAAAATAACCTGTGACACTATTGACTATCCAACTTGAGGGTAGCTACTTTTTCAAATCGACCGTGATTGCTGACTGAAACATCACGGTGTATAGTTGTATTGTTATCATACAGATACGGGATACCATATGCATTTTTTAGGATCAATTTCTTTTCGACTTCTATTACACAATCTAAATGTTCCATCTGGGTAACAGCTATAGTATATAAACTTTCCTGTGTTATAATTGTTCTTGTATAATACAGCGTACCTAAACACTTTACATGTCCGGTACAATATGTGTTTTCTTCATGTAAAATTGTGCATTCAAACTTTTTAGGGATGTAGTGCCTGCTCCCTGTTCGCCGGTTATAAATTTTATAAGCAGCTTCTTTCATGCTCCAAAGCAACCATATTAGAATTTCGGGGTCATTTGTGTTTGTGATACATCGCTTCTCATCATCAGTAAAAATTTTTTGTATAAAACCAGGTCGCTGCCAATTGCTTTCAAGGCGCGATTGAGAGATGTCAACCACATCATTACCTATCATTTTGCTGCCAATTTGGTTTCTATTATTTCTACCGATGTTTTTACATCAAGCATACGTTCCATATCAGCATTGTCAATCACCACGCCAAAGGCTTCTTCAATGTCAAGAATGATATCTACCAGATTAGCGGAGTTGATGTTAAGGTCATTAATAAAGTCTGTTTTTTCATTAAGATTATCGTAGGCCTCAAAATTTGTTGTGTATGGCTTTACGATTATTTTTAGTTTAGCAATGAGTTCTTGTTTATTCATGTTAAATTTTTAATTTTTTTGAATATTATGCAAGCGTTTACATCGCCAAAGCCAAAACTTGCCTTGGCGATTATATTCAGGTCTGTATTAAATGTTCTTAGAGGTACTTTAGACGAATCGATTAGCTCTATAATTTCAGGATGCAGGTCTTCGCAATTCGTGTTACCAAATATAAAACTTTCATGCAGCTGCAATACAGTCGCAATACTTTCTATGCTTCCGGCAGCGCTCAAGCAATGGCCTGTCAAACTTTTAAGGGAATTAATGTAGGGAAAGTTAGGTCCGCTTCGACCTAAAGCCTTTGTCCAATTTTCAATTTCGAGGCTATCTTTTGTGGTAGCGGTAAGATGGCCGTTTATAGCATCTACTTCAGCTGCAGAGATAGCCGCATTTTTAAGGGCATCTGTAATGCAACGCTGTACTGCCTCACTGTTGGGTGCCGTCATACTCCCATTGCCACGCTGCCCTCCGGAATTTACATTACCTCCAAGGATCTCAGCATAAATGGTTGCGCCGCGTTGTAGTGCACTTTCTAAATCCTCTATAACCAAAGCTCCTGCGCCACTACCGGGAACGAACCCAGCTGCTGTAGCACTCATGGGGCGAGAACCCTGTTCGGGGTTATCGTTATATTTTGAACTGCATACCCTAAGAGCGTCAAAGCCTGCCCAAATGTATGGACCGCTGTCTCCTGTGCTTCCTGCCAGTATACGTTTTGCATGACCAGATCGTATACGGTCGTACGCCATCATTATGGCCTCAGTACCCGTCGCGCAGGCCGATGAATTTGTCGTTACCTGATTGCCTAGTCCAAGTTTTCCACCAAGGTAGGCACTAATACCGCTGTTCATAGTCTGAGCTACTACAGTGCTTCCCAGCCTTCGGGTCTGCATGTCATCAATTTTATAAATGCTTTCACGGAACTTATCAATACCAGAGGTACCGGATCCAAAAATAGTTCCGCTTTCCCAATCTGGCTCACTTTTATTTTCCGCAGGCAGCCCTGCATTTTTCCAGGCTTCCATGCCTGCAATAACGCCATATAATATACCGGTACTGTTAAAGCCGCGCAGCTCGAGATCTGAAAAATACTGCGATTTAAGCTCGTCGGTTATTTGCGGCATGCCGGCTATGTGGCAGGAAAACTTTAGTTCCTTCAATTGGGTGTCATGGCGTATTCCCGAAATTCCGTTTTTTATTGCATTGGTAAAAGCAGGTATACCCACACCGTTTGGAGCAGCAATGCCTAAGCCTGTTATAACAATCCGTTTACTCATAACTTAGTAGTTATCATCCCGGCTACAACCCCTTTACAAACTTCAATTCCTGCTTCATTTTTCATAACCACATCACACTTTAGCTTGCCAAACCTAAAAAATGTTTTTTTCGATGTCACAGTTACCTTTTCATTAGGGTATACGGGTTTTAAGAATTGCATATCTGCGGATGTAAAAGCAACAACAGTATCCTTTTTTAAATCGTTACCCAGTAAATAAATACCCAGGCAAACCATACCTATCTGCGCCATAGTCTCTGTTAAGATTACACCCGGTGTTACCGGATTACCTTTGAAATGTCCTTTATAAAAATCAAGATCTTCTTTAAAAGTATAGGCGCCTGTAACACCGTCTTGGTCGGCATGAAGTAATTCGTCAACAAATAAGAACGGTTTGCTGTAAGGAAGCTGTGCTATAATGTCGT
Source organism: Flavobacterium psychrophilum (assembly GCA_001708385.1). Classification (NCBI taxonomy): domain Bacteria; kingdom Pseudomonadati; phylum Bacteroidota; class Flavobacteriia; order Flavobacteriales; family Flavobacteriaceae; genus Flavobacterium; species Flavobacterium psychrophilum. Next base: position 3,948,841 of record CP012388.1, read on the forward strand.
TTAAGTTCATATTTTTCTTTGTAGTTACCATTGTAATAAAACACGCTGTGCCGAAAATCCCGGGCCAAAACTAAGCATTAGCCCCTTTTCTCCCGGTTGAGGGCTTTTCTCCATAATACATTCTAGAACGTAGAGTACTGTAGCACTGGACATATTTCCATATTGCTTAAGTACTTCTTTAGTAGCGTTAATGTTTTTACCCAAGCCTGAGAAAAGTGTCTCGACAGTTGCGACTATTTTTTTTCCTCCCGGGTGAAATATCATGTGATTTATATCTTCAATATCTAAATTATTTTTTTCGAGGAAAGGGTGAATTATATCGCCAAAATGCGTTGATATAGTATCGGGCACCTCAATATCCAGTACCATTTGTAAACCGCTATTGGTGAGCTTAAAGCCCATCATGTGCTCTGCATCATAAAAGTGATACATTTGCTCATCTACTATTTCAGGTCCGTAGTCTTCTTCATACGATGAGAGAAGGCAACAAGCCGCTCCATCTCCAAAAATGGCTGCACTTACTATATTTGGCATTGAAAAATCATTGAGTTGAAATGTTGCCGTAGGTGATTCTACTGCTATTACCGCAGCGCGCTTGCCGGGATTTGCCTTTAAAAAGTTTTTAGCATAGATAATACCCGATATTCCTGCGGCACAACCCATTTCCGTCACAGGCAGTCGCACAATATCCTGCCTGAGCTTCATCGTATTAATCAGATAAGCGTCTAGGGAGGGTATCATGATACCGGTGCAGCTAACGGTGATAATGTAATCAAGCGTTTTGGGGTCCCAACCTGCTTTACTAAGCGATTTTTCAAGTACCTGTTCACCTAAAATAACGGCTTCACGACTGTAAATATCGTTTTTCTCTTCAAATGATGTGGCTGTAAAAACTTCAGCAGGATCCATTATAGAATAGCGTCTATCTACAGCGGCGCCTTCAAATATCTTCTTTACTTTTTTTATAAAACGTTCATCCTGTCCCGACAGCCAGCCGTCCAGAAGCGGAAGTATATCGGTTGTGGTACGAGAATATTGTGGCAGTTGCTTTGCAACGGTTATTATTTTTACACTCATTGTTTAGCTATTATCCATTGGTAGCGAAAAGCCCATTTCCAATTTATGGTATATTTTTTTAGGTTTAGTTTTTTAGAAAAGTCAATTAATTCCTGCTTCTTAAATCCCCGTAATATAGATATCAGCCCATCTTCGCGCGACATTCTGTTAAGTTTAAACAAACTACAGATAACTTTGAAAAGCATATACGCAGCCTTGCTACGGTGCAAATCGTTGATAACTACTCCCACAGCTGCATTATTATTAAATGTAATGATTATATTTTCTATTTCCTCGTCGGTGAAGTGGTGCAGTGTGAGGGTGCAAATGGCAATGTCATATTTAAGGGTAGTAAAATCGGCGCTAAAAATGTCAAGGCATCTATACTCAATATTTAGATAGTCTACTGATAACGACCTTGCGTAATTTATTGTAAATTCATTAGCATCCACGCCAATAAGCTTGAAGCTAACAGAATGTTTTTTTCCATAGCGGGCTAGCATGCGTAGCATATCGCCGTTGCCGCAACCAATATCTGCAATGGTTACTGTTCTAGGAATGCTCCCTTTACCTTTATTTAATAACTGCTTTACACCGTGTAGCGTTAAGCTGTTGCCACCTAAAAGCTGGTTAATGTTAGCGATTTTATCAAGTGCATCGCGCAGTTCTTCACCCTGTAGCGAAAAATCGTCCATTATCTCGGTGTCCTGTGTCCTGTATTTAGTAATTATGGGCATTTAATTGATTATGATAGGTTTGCCATGCGTTTGTTTAATTATTAGAGGCAGTAGCCCAGGCAGTGTTGCTGTTATAGCAACCAATAGAGTCGTGGTAGTTGTAGAACGTAATATCCTGGCTAAGGTTCTCCCCATAAATAAACGCCCGGCAAAATGTTTTTTCCATTGCTGTGAATACTTTGTTTCGAGTAGCTGTCGTGATGCTATGCTGCCTGAGTAATATTCTAACACGAGTCCTGAAGCGATTTTAGCGCTATGCAATGCCATCGCCATACCGTTGCCGCAAAGTGGGTGTATAAGACCGGCGGTATCACCAATCATAAGCATATGGTTTTCTACAGGTAGTTTGCTGTCAAATGATATCTGGCTTATAGTAAGCGGTTTATCAAAGAGTATGGTAGAGCTTTCAAATACAGCTTTTAGGTACTTGTTTTTATAAAGTACATTACGCTGGTAATCATCGATATTTTTATATTTTTTAAAGGTGGAATAATCTGCGAGATAACAAATATTAAGGATATTATTTTCAACCTTGGATACGCCGCAATAGCCGCCTTTAAAGTTATGCAATGCCACAACATCGTCAGGGAAATTACCTGAATAATGTGCTTTAACGGCTAACCAGGGTGACGTTTTACGTATAAAATCTCTTGACAAAACCTGGTCAATATTCGATCGCTTGCCGTAAGCACCTAAAACTATTTTCGCTGATAAAACCTGGTTTGAAGAGGTAACGGTAAATAACTCATTGTTAAAAGAAATAGTGTTGACAGTCTCCTGGAGCAGGGTGCAACCATTTGTTACTGCAATCTGACACAGATATTCCTCGAGTACGTAACGGCTAAGGCCGAAGCCTCCTAAGGGAAGTTGTGCTTTCGCCATTCTACCTTCGCCGGCTGTAAGTATAAAATTGGTAATATTGGCAGGCTGAAGCTTTGGAATATCTGCGCCGAGCCATTTCAGGTAGGGAAGAATTTCGTTTGAAATATATTCTCCACACACTTTGTGGCGCGGGTAAGCGGACTTTTCCATCACAGTTACCGTTAATCCTTTTTTAGATAAATGAATTGCACTTGCCAGACCTGCAAGGCCTCCACCAATTATAATTACATCAGGACTTTTTATCATATACAGCAATTTAAGTATAAAACTTGAAATACGATCTCTTTAAAAAAGTTTATTATATGCCTATGGCAAAAGATCGTACACCACTACATCGTCTCCAGGAAAATTAACAACCATAGTGTTCCAAAAAAAAATAAAATGGCATTTCTTCGCGGTTTTTTATTATCCAGTATTGCATTATGCTTGTTTAATTTTTAAAAAACAACATTAATAGTATTCCATTTTTGTTTAGTATTGTAAAAATTTGTGTGTAATAATTAACGTATCGTACGTCATCCATAATGATATAGATATGCTACAAGATACTGGATATCTATAGGTAGTATGTCAAAAAAGTAACCAATGCAGGATGATGTAAATCAATTTGTAAAACGCAATTAGAGAAGGCCGGAAAAACCTAAACTTTTAAATTAAAAAATTAATAGAAAGAATTATGATAAAAATTATGACAGCAGTCGTACTATACACTTTTTTACAAACCGTAAATGCCCAGCAAGGTTTTATGCCTATTTTTGATGGAAAAACTACAACAGGCTGGCATACATATGGCAAAACTTCGGCCAGTGCGGGCTGGAAAGTAGAAGACGGGCTTCTGCATTTTGATCCCGAAGCCGCTAAAAATGGTCAGGGAGGCGATTTATTAACCGATGCAGAATATGAAAATTTTCACTTAAAGTTGGACTGGAAAGTAGCACCAAATGCGAATAGTGGTATCATTTTTTATGTGAACGACAATCCAATAAAATATAAAAATACTTATGAAACAGGTCTTGAAATGCAGGTTTTAGACAACGAGGGTCATCCTGATGGAAAAATAAGCAGACACCGTGCAGGAGATTTGTATGATTTAATTCAAAGCAAATCAGAGCCGGTTAATCCTGTTGGCGAATGGAATACGTCTGAAGTTATTTGTAGAAATGGAAAACTTACTTTCGTTTTGAACGGCGTTATAATTGTTGAAACCTTACTTTGGGACGATAACTTTAAAGCACTCGTTGCAGGAAGTAAATTTGCAACCTGGCCAGGTTTTGGAACTTTCAAGAAAGGTCACATCGCTTTACAGGATCACGGTAATAGTGTATGGTACCGCAACATTTCCATTAAAGAGTAGAATACTATGGAAACCACAACAAGCTGTAGTTAACTGCTCCAAAAAAAAATATGTCAATGAAATCCTACCCAGACATGTTTACATTGAATATGCCATAACTTTATTTTATTATATGTTAAATCATTCCTAAATCACTTTTTGATACTCATTATAAGGCTCTTATAGGATGATATTTGGGATAATGTCCATGATGTTAACGTCGCTCCGTTAGAATTGAGGGTAAAGTTACCGCTTCCGGGATCTACGATAATTACTGCGCCGCCACTACCAACAATGCCTCCGAAACCTGTATTCCACCTGTCTTTGCCACTACCACCTGTACCGTTGAAGGGACTTTACTGCTGCTGGCTGCGCCCATGCAAAAGTGCTGGGCATCATGAGCATCACAAGGGCTATCCTGCCCGTCATGCTTTTTTTAGATCATTAAAGTTTCTAATAAAATCAGAAATTGGGGCGTAGAGCCATAGATCACAATTTGAGATAATCGACCAGAATTTTCCAGTATAGAATTTCTAATACTTGCGATAGGATCATAACAAAGATATCAGTTATATTATTTGGTATAAAATATAAAAGGGTTAAAAAAGTGTTCATTTTTGCTACTATAAGTAAAACGCTATAACAAATACTAACCGTTTAACATTTAGAGAGATAATCGATAGTAGTTCCTAATATTTGTAAGTATATACCTGTGTAAATGATTTAACAACAAAGCAAAGTAATGTTGTTTTTTATAATGTTTTCTATAGTAACTTTGCCTACCCCCAACCAATAACCATGGCTATTGTCAAATATTTAATTACTGGAATTGACCTTTTTTCAAAGCAGAAAATTGTGTTTTATGTATTGTTGCTACTGACTAATTTAACCTTCGGGCAAAATAAATCTTACGATGGAGTATTATATCAGGCTGTTGTAAAGACTGCCGGAAAGGATATTAATCTTGCCAAGAAAATGGCTGACTCCCTATACAAAAGCTCTGTTGAGCCACTGCACAAGGTAAAGTCCTTAATGCTGCTTTCTGAATTAAAGTTAACAACAGGTAAAAAGGAGGAAGGGATTAATTATGCGTTTGCGCAGAGCAAATAGCTTCTGATAACAAACTCTTTGAATGGCAAGCAAGGATATATGGATTTATTGCTACGCATTACCGGACAATTGGCTTAAAAAGCAAAGCAAGGCCTATTTAGAAAAGGTACTCGAAGCTATTGGCAAAGTAGATGACATCCATATTGTTAACCAATACAAGGCGATGGTTTATCAGGAACTTGCTTTATATAAAATAGAAGATAAAATATATCATAAATAAAGAATTACGCATGTATCAGTTGGCCACGAATTTCGGGCAATTGGGTATACCAAGGACCCAAAAATGGCTATTGTAAATTTTAAAAAAGCCCTTTGGCATCTATATCATATAAAACATGAGTCAGCAGTACTTAGGGGATTTATGAATGAAGGGATAGGGCGTGCCTTTTTAGAAGATCAGGCATATAAAAACGCCAAGCACTACCTTGATGAAGCATTGTCAATTGCTGTCTCATCCGGGGATATTAGCCTTAATGAGGAAGTGTATTGCGATATGGCCATTTATTATATGGAGATAGGTGATACAAAAAAGTATAATAAATATGATAAACTGTTCCAGGACGCAAGGGAAAACTTCGTCAAAGCGAACAAAGAGAGCGCAGAAGTTTTTGTAAACAGGCTTGAAGAGAGGCAAAGGGAGGTTGGACGCCAGCATGCTTTTCTGTTCGCAGGACTTGGCGTGGCATTACTGATATTAATCATTGCCTTAATTAAGGCCAGGACAAAGAGAAAAAGGGAATATACAAAGTTTCAGGAGATTATACACAATATTTCACAACAGGTGCGTTGGTCGCCAATAACGTAATTACTGCAATTCGATTCCCTAGAGATCATTTTGCTGCTCCACTGCATACCAAGGCTGTCCGGCCAGGTTTTCACATAAGGGTATCGGCCTGGACCTCTTTATCTTTCAGGGTTAGCAAACTGTCCCTCATTTTAACGAGCTGTCTATAATCCGCTTCCTTAGTCTCAAATTCCTGCTCACGTGATGTAAGTGCCCTCTCGCGTTCGGCGAGGCCTTCTTCCTTTTTGTGGGCGCAGGAAATAATTAATAGTAATAGTAGCAGTATGAACAGTTGAGGTAATTTTCTAAAAGCCATAGTAGTAATTTTGAAGAATTAAAATTTAAGCAAGGTGTGCTTTTAAAGGCTTTTAAAAAATCATAAAACATAAAAAAATGACGTAATCTATTTGCTTTTGAATTAGAAATCGAGGAATGCTTAAACTGAAGAATACTATTTTATGTTAAAAAACTTCCCTAAAAGGTCTATAAAGCCCTATATTTGAAATTCTAACATCAACCCCAATATCATAAGCTATTTTTTTCACGTAAACGTACGATATGAAGCGTTTTAAATATTTCTATTTTATACTCCTGCTTTGGCTTTGTCTTTTTGGCAATGCCTATGCTAAAGCGGAACCTATATTTAGGACATTTACTACAGGCCGTACGTTTACCAAGGCCCAGGTTCCGTACGTTAAGTCGTTACTCAAAGTTACCGGTCAAAAACTGCAGTACTGTAAGCCCCATAAAGATACCGAGATAAGATCTACTGTTAGCAAAGGGATGAAACGGAAAGCCACCTCACCGGACAGCGATACTTTACCGGAATCCTATACCAGCGAATTTATCACGATCAGGTCGTTCCAGGATACTAAAATTCACGGCCTTACCATATTATATCACATCCAGAGGCATTTATACCTCCACCTGTACCAGCTTTTCTAAGTTGCTGACAGGTCAACCTTTTACTTTTATAACTTCCTGCCATAAATAGGCAGATTTATATATAGTTTCTGAAGGTAGGCCATATACTTTTTTACACGTCACACCTTATCTGTTGGTAACCCGTCACCATGTGCACGGGTCATAATCACTTACTATATATCCATGAAACATCTTATAATTCACCGATCACTCTGTGCAATAGCCCTTTTGTTGCTACTCTCCTGCGGCGATAAAGCTAAAAGAAGAAAAGCAAGTATAAAAACCGTACCTGTATACACGGTCATTCAGAAAGACACCCTGGTCTCCAACCGCTTCGTGGCAGACATACAGGCGAAGAATAATGTCGAGATACATGCGCGTGTTGCAGGTTTACTGGAAAAAGTATTTGTCCGTGAAGGGCAAAAAGTCAAAAAAGGCCAGCCACTTTTTAAAATTGGTGATGCCGAACTCCAGATCCAGTTGCTTAAAGCCGATGCCGTTTACAAGAACATGGTGGCCGACCAGCACATTGCTGCCGTGGAACTCGAACAGGCACAAACGCTTTTTGATAAAAAAGTAATTGCCGATAAAGAGGTGGAACTTGCAAAAGCCCGCCACGATGCGGCGAGTGCAAAGCTTGCCCACGCCATGGCCGAGAAGAAAGCCATAAGCCAGCAAATAGGCTTTACCAACATTACCGCACCGTTCGACGGGACGGTAGACCGCCTGCCCTATAAAGAAGGCAGCCTTGTTGCTAATGGTGCATTGCTCACCAACATTTCACAGCTAGATGACGTATATGCCTATTTCTCCATTCCTGAGAATATCTATTTCCAGATGATCAAGGAAAAGAGCCTTGGCGGCCAGCCTGACATCCGGCTCATATTGCCCGGTGGGATGGAATACCCCGAGAAAGGCGAACTCAGGACTGCCGATGGCGATATCGACCGCCAAACGGGCTCAATACAATACAAGGCTAAATTTCATAACCCTGATGGGTTCATCAAACACGGCACTTCCGGCAAGCTGACGATCTCAGACCCCAGGAAGGAAGTAGTGCTGATACCCCAAAAGGCTGTTTTCTCCATACAGGACAAACAATTTGTTTTCCTTCTTTCTAAAGATAATACCGTTACAATGACCAATATCGTTTTGGGTGGCACCCTCGACGGGCTTTACATCGTATCAAAAGGGCTTAAACGCAATGATGTGATTGTTATGGAAGGCACACAGTCCCTTAAGGATGGTGATAAGGTAAACATCAAGAACAGCAACGACCGTACATAAGGCGTTGCAATTATAAATTTAGAAAGAGAAAACACGATGATAGCATTATTTATCAAAAGAAAAATATTGTCTTTGGTCATCTCGGTAATGCTCGTGCTCCTTGGGGTTATGGCGCTTACCGGAATGCCGATTACACAGTTCCCTGATATCGTACCCCCGTCGGTAACGGTAACTGCAAAATACACAGGGGCTAATGCCGAAGTATCGGCAAATGCAGTGGCGCTCCCGCTCGAAAGGGCTATTAACGGGGTCCCTGGCATGACCTATATGTCTACCGTTACCTCTAACGATGGGTTAACCTTAATTCAGGTATTCTTCGAAGTGGGCGTGGATCCCGACCTTGCCGCCGTAAACGTGCAGAACCGCGTGACCACGATTTTGGATGAACTGCCTGAGGAGGTGATCCGTGCCGGTGTGACCACCGAAAAAGAGGTAAACAGCATGCTGATGTACCTTAATGTGACCAGCGACGATAAGGTTCAGGACGAACAATTTATCTTCAATTTTACCGATATCAACATCCTTCAGGAGCTTAAGCGTATTGACGGTGTGGGCCGCGCCGAGATCATGGGGCAGAAAGAATATTCGATGCGCGTATGGCTCGATCCGCAAAAAATGCTGTCCTATACGGTTTCGGCAAATGAGGTCATTGCCGCGCTTCAAAAACAGAACATATCCGCCGCACCGGGTAAAGTAGGTGAAGGATCCGGCCAGGTAACTAATGAACTGCAATATGTGATAAAATACGGAGGGAAGTTTTTTGAACCGGAACAATATGAGCAGATACCGGTACGGGCCAATGCCGACGGTACGGTACTAAAGCTTAAAGACATTGCCCACATCGAGTTTGGCGCCATGAGTTACGGAATGGTGTCCAAGACCGATGGCAAACCCTCCGCTTCGATAATGATCAAACAGCGTCCCGGCTCCAACGCCTCCGATGTGATCGCAAGCATTAAGGCAAAGATGGTCGAACTAAAGAAAACATCCTTCCCGCCGGGAATGCAATACAATATTGCGTACGATGTATCCCGCTTCCTTGATGCTTCAATAGATGAAGTTCTCCATACACTGATAGAGGCTTTTATATTAGTGGCCTTTGTGGTTTTTATTTTCCTTCAGGACTGGCGCTCTACCCTAATCCCTGTGCTTGCCGTGCCTGTGGCTCTTATTGGTTCGTTTACCTTTATGTCGATGCTGGGCTTTTCCATCAACCTGCTTACCCTGTTCGCACTGGTGCTATCCATAGGTATAGTAGTAGATAATGCCATCGTGGTGGTAGAAGCGGTCCATGTAAAAATATCGGAAGAACACCTGTCCCCCATGGAAGCCACCATCAGCGCCATGAAAGAAATTACCGGGGCGGTAATAGCCATTACAATCGTTATGGCTGCGGTATTTATCCCGGTAGCCTTCCTGAGCGGTCCGGTCGGGGTATTCTACAGGCAGTTCTCTTTAACATTAGCCATCAGTATCGTGATTTCAGGGATCAACGCCCTGACGCTGACCCCCGCACTATGTGCCATACTGCTAAAGCCGCACAACCCTGATAAAAAGAAAACATCGCTGTTGGAGCGTTTCTTTGCCGGTTTTAATAACTGGTTTGAGCGTATCACCTCAAAATATGTAAGTGTCCTTTCTAGGTTTGCCGGAAGGAAAATTGTAACCATGGGGCTTTTGGTACTCTTTTGCTTGCTTACCTGGGGCACGGCATCGGTATTGCCTTCCGGCTTTATACCTTCTGAAGACCAGGGCATGGTCTATATCAGCGTGACCACACCTCAGGGGGCGACGGTTGAGCGTACCGAAAAAGTGCTTGACGAAGTTACTGCTATTGCCCAGCGGTTAGAGGGTGTGGATAATGTGACGACACTGGCAGGATACAGTATCGTTACCGAGATTGCCGGGGCTTCCTACGGAATGGGTATGGTGAATTTGAAAGACTGGAGCGAGCGAAGTATATCGGTACCGGAGTTCATCGCCCTGCTCTCTGAAAAGACCAATGGGATATCCGATGCGCAAATCGAGGTGTTTGCGCCGCCAACGGTGCCCGGCTTTGGTAATACCAGTGGTTTTGAAATGCGCCTGCTCGACAAGTCGGGAGGCAGCATTGCTAATACGGATGAGGTGACTAAAAATTTTATACGGGAACTGAACGCCTCACCAGAGGTGCAAAAAAGCTTTACCAGCTTCGACGCCACATTCCCACAATATCTTATCCATATCGACTACGACATGGCCGCTAAAAAAGGGGTATCGGTAGAAAATGCAATGTCTACCCTGCAAACCATGCTGGGGTCTTTCTATGCCACAAACTTTATCCGTTTTTCGCAAATGTATAAGGTCATGGTACAGGCCAGCCCGCAGTTCAGGCGCGACCCCGAGAGCATTATGGATATGTACCTGAAAAATGACACCGGCGAAATGGTACCGTTCTCTACCTTTATCAGGCTGGAACGGGTGTATGGACCCGAAGTGCTCACGCGCTACAATATGTACATGAGCGCCATGATAAACGGGGAATCTGCCGAGGGTTACAGCTCGGGTGATGCTATTGCTGCCGTCGAGCGTATCGCTTCGGAAAAACTGCCCCGGGGATTTGAGGTGGAATGGAGCGGTATGACCCGTGAGGAGATTTTATCCGGTAATCAGACCATATACATTTTTGGTGTCTGCATACTCTTCGTTTACCTGTTGCTTGCTGCACAGTATGAGAGTTTACTGTTGCCATTCCCGGTGTTGCTTTGCTTGCCGGTAGGAATATTTGGCTCGTATCTGGCTTTGCTTGCCGTGGGGCTTGACAATAACATTTATGCACAGGTGGCCCTTGTAATGCTTATCGGCCTGCTCGCAAAGAATGCCATACTTATTGTAGAATTTGCCATCGCGCGAAACAAAGAGGGCTTTGCGGTTATTGAATCGGCTATTGAGGGTGCCCGCTTACGCTTCAGGCCCATACTGATGACCTCTTTTGCTTTTATTGCGGGCTTAATACCCCTTTGTATTGCATCGGGTGCCGGTGCGGTAGGTAACCGCTCCATCGGTACTGCTGCTGCCGGGGGGATGTTCATCGGTACGCTGTTCGGGCTTATTATCATCCCGGGGCTGTATATCGTGTTCGCCAAAATGCAAAACGCCATGAATAAATAAATCAGGAAAATGAAGAAACCATCTTATATATATACCATTAAAAAATATAAAAAACAGGCTGCCGCGCTCTTAGCATTCGGGCTGCTGGCTGCCTGTTCGGCGCCTAAAGCTACGCAGCTACAGCCTGCAAAGGAATTACCGGAACAATTCAACAGGAAAAATGATTCCCTAAAGCGTAACGGTGAATTTAAAGGTGTTGCTGCAGCAACCTATTTCAAGGACCGGCAATTACAAAACCTGCTAGACAAGGCGCTACTACAGAACCCGGATTACCTTGTCATGCAGGAGCGCATCCTGATTGCCAATTCACAGCTGAAAGTGGCGAAACTGGCCCTGCTTCCCTCACTGGCCCTGGTAGCTGAAGGCTCAGGCACCCACTACAGTAAATATACCATGGAGGGCGTGGGTAACTATGATACCAACTTTTCACAGAACATTAGTGACGACCAGCGCATTGCTACCGATGTTACCCCTAATTATTTTTTAGGCGGCAGGGTATCCTGGGAAGCCGACCTTTGGGGGAGGCTTAGTAATAAAAAGCGGGCAGCACTGCACCGCTACCTCGCTTCGCAGCAAGGGATCAAGCTCCTGCAGGCCCGGCTGCTTACGGACATCGCCAACCTCTACTACAAGCTGGTAGCCCTGGACAGGCAGGATGCTATTTACAGGGAAAACCTGAAAACCCAGCAGCGTGCCCTGGATATCATCGCAGCACAGCGGTCGGTGGGTAAGGCAACAGAGCTTGCCGTACAGCAATTTGAAGCGCAGAACAACAACATATTGGCTCAGGAACGGCAGATCGCCCTGAGCATCGACCAGACCGAGAAAGCATTGCTGACCCTTATTGGCGAGTATGGCGGGACAATTGAACGCAGCAGCGGATTTATGTCCGGCCACCTTGAGGTGCTGAACCAAAAGATAGCCGTCGATTCTGTTATCCACAACCGGCCGGATGTACGTGAAGCCTATTACCGGATGGAGGCGACACATGCGGGTACTAAGGCAGCCCGGGCAGCGTTCTTCCCTAAGCTTATCCTCGGCGGGTATGGAGGGCTGAACTCTTTTTCGATCCCTACTTTTTTTGATACCGGGTCACTCGCATGGCAGCTCTTGGGAGGCCTTACGGCTCCGGTGTTTAACAGGGGGCAGATAAAGCAGCAATTCTTCGCAGCAAATAAAGAGCAGCAAATAGCTTTTTACAACTATCAAAATGCGGTAACCACTTCTTTTAATGAACTGAGTGCGCTACTGCACCGGACGGAAGCCTTTGAGGAAGTACTGGAGTACAAAAACGAGGAGATCGACCACCTGGAAATTGCAGTTAATGTGGCCAATGACCTTTACCTTAGCGGGTATGCCAATTACCTCGAGATCATCAGTGCCCAGAAAAACAAACTCCAGGCTGAGCTTGATTATGTGGATATCGAGCTGGAGAACGCAAAATCCCAGGTACAGCTTTATAAAGCGCTCGGAGGCATCATTAAGTAATCTATCAGACATATACACCTATACCGTGAAAATTCTAAAAAAGAAATTATTACAACTGGAATCCCTGCTATTGTGGGGCAGGAAAAGGCTAACGCCAAAACAGTTCATTTTTTTATCCAGTGTCCTGGTGGGAATCACGGCTGCTTTTGCCGTGATACTTTTAAAAGCATTCGCCCATTCCGTGTACTCCTTTGCAACTTACATCAACGGGATATTAAAGCTGAGCTTTATAAACAGCATCCTCCCTGTAATAGGGATCCTGCTCACCGTGCTGGTTGTAAAAAAAGTGCTTGGTGGCAAAATTGAAAAGGGTACCTCACAGATCCTCTACGCTGTAGCGCGTAAGTCAAGCATTGTCCCTAAAAAGCAAATGTATGCCCAGATCATCACCAGTTCGCTTACGGTTGGCCTGGGAGGATCGGCGGGGCTGGAAAGCCCCATTGTGGTAACGGGCGCAGCATTCGGCTCGAATTATGCCCAGCAATTCCGGCTGAGTTATAAAGAGCGTACGTTATTGATCGGTTGCGGTGTGGCAGCCGGTGTAGCGGCAGCGTTTAACGCCCCCATTGCGGGTGTTCTCTTCGCCATAGAAGTGTTGCTGGTGGATGTAACGATTTCAGCATTCACACCAATTATGATTGCGGCGGCAACAGGTACATTGGTTTCCACAATTGTTTTAAACGAAGATGTGTTACTTTCCTTTAGGCAGAAAGAAATATTTGACTACTACAATATTCCATTTTATCTTTTTCTCGGGATGTTTACCGGGTTGATATCGGTATATTATTCAAGAAATTTTCTTAAGACAGAACACTTTTTTGCAGGGCTTAAATTTGGCGTATATAAAAGGGCACTCATTGGATCGCTGATGCTGGGTTTAATGATCTTTATATTCCCTACGCTTTTTGGAGAAGGATACGAGAGCATTAAGACACTTGCAGATAAAAATCCGGGTGAGTTGTTGGAGAACACACTGTTTTCGGGATATAGCAATAATGAATGGGTACTGCTGGTTTTTGTAGGTTCATCCATGATGCTTAAGGCTTTTGCTTCTGGGGTAACATTGGGAAGCGGCGGTAACGGAGGCAACTTTGCACCATCACTTTTCCTTGGTTCGTATGCCGGATATTTCTTTTCCAAATTTTTGAATCTTACCGGCCTTACGGACCTGCCGGTCAGCAATTTTGCTATGGTGGGCATGGCAGGAATCTTAAGCGGATTATTCCACGCACCGCTAACGGCTATTTTCCTTATTGCAGAAATTACAGGGGGTTACGACCTTATAATACCACTGATGATCGTAGCTTCCATAAGCTTTGCTATATCGAAACGTTTTGACAAGCACTCCCTTGACGTAAAAGGGCTGGTAAAGAAAGGGAATGTGTTTACAAGCAACAAAGACACCAATATTTTGTGGACCCTCAATATTGACAACATCATCCATACCGATTACGTGACACTACAACCAGGCGATAGTATAGAAAAGTTACGTAAAATGATCAAATATTCCGACCAGGTAATATTTGCTGTGGTTGATGGTGGCGTGTTACTGGGTACCATCTATTTCAATGATGTCCGGGAATTAATATTCAGTGACCACAACTCCCATGTCGGAAGTCTTATGAGCCTGCCCACTGAAATTGTATACCAGTACGACAGCATGGAGACAGTTATGCATAAATTTGAACAGGGTGCAAAGGCGTACCTTCCCGTTATAAAGGACGGTGCTTATTATGGATTTATATCGAAAACCGATGCCCTTGAAGCCTACAGAAACAAATTAAGGGCAATGACCTTTGAATAACATTACTATTAAGCGGATTAGTCGTATTCGCAATGTGCTATTTTGGCACATAGAATTCTAATCTTTAACGCTTCATTAGTAGTATATAGCGCTTAGCGGAACTATTTTTGTTTAAACCTTATCTATTAGCTATTGAAACCAAACAGTTGCTTACGGAAAATATCCTCAGGAACGTAATTGAAACAGCTCCCTTTCCAATTAGTGTCTATGCGGGCTACGAGCTTGAAATCATCCTGGCCAACAAATGTATGCGCGATACGTACGGCGAGGGTGAAGATGTGGTTGGAAAGCGGTACACGGAGATCTTGCCGGAATTAGGGAACCAGGAAATATTTGGTCAGCTTAGGGGCGTTATTACCACTGGAATCCCCTTTGAGGCAAAAGATACCAGGGTTGATATTGTGAAGGAGGGTGTTTTAAAACCGCATTATTTCAATTATAATTTCACACCCGTTTATGATGATCAGGGGAACCTTTTCGCGGTAATGAATACTGCTGCTGAAGTTACCGACCTGAACCTCTCACGCCAGCAGACCATTGAGGCGGAGGAGCGCCTGCGCTTTGCGGTGGAATCAGCGAATTTGGGTGCATTTGAAACACGGGAGGTCGACGGAACCCTTAAGGCATCAAAACGATTTATGGAGATTTTGGGCATCGAGCAAAGCCAATATACACAAACGGAGCTCTCAACGCATATCCATCCTGAAGACTTTAGTATTGCAAGCGAGGCCCATAAAAATGCTTAAAATAAAGGGCATCTTAATTACGAAGTAAGGGTTATGACGCCTAAGCAAGAGTTGAAATGGGTACGCGTAAACTATTTTACAAGTTTAAACAAAACAGCAACTTGAAAAGTTACTGTTTTGTTTAAATCATTTAATGTGTCGTAAACTTATCTTTGATCCAAAAGAGAAACTTCACCGTCTAAGTTTGTGAAAATATTTCTGACTTTGTGTACCTGCGACTCAAAAAGAAAAAAGGGGCTGACACTCTGTTGTGACAGCCCCTTCCACACGTATTAGTTATAACCTAAAGCGGATATTACTACTTACCCACTTTATAACCTGTATTAAAAGTAATGATAAAGGTATCTTTACCTACATAATATATGTAATGTTTGAAAAACTATTAGAGAGTAAAATAATTATTATTTATGTCCTTCTATCAGTACTTCAAATTCTGTAATTTGCCCAGCTCCCCCGATCGGCACATTCTTGACTCCCGACCCATTACTATTCTTACACGACTATCATATTACAAGCCCAACTTAAGATTGTAGTGCAGTGGGTTTATTCTGAAGACTTAATTTAAAGTAATACTAATTATTTAATTTAATACTTTATTAATTATATATAGATAATTTTTATAGTTAATTTTTTGTTAAATCAATGATTTTAATAAAATATTAATCAGAAAATTCTACTTTTGAAACCGTCCGATTAAGTGCACGTAATGCGGATTCAACCAATTAATTTTTATTATTATGACATCAAACATTCAAAAGAAACAGACGATAGAGAGTCTGTTAGCAAAGAGAAAAGAAGAATTAGCAAACGTTTATGGAGGCAAGATTGGCTGCGTACCGGGTTGTTCGGGAGAACCTATCGGTTGTGGTCCTGACGCGTGCATTGGTCCATGCCCTAAAGCATGCCTTAGCCAGTGTATGTCTATGCCAAGCTGTAAAGGTTTAGACTCAGGAATTAAAAAACCATAGACTAAAAACTAATTTTAGGTTTCCCTTTCCGGAAAGGGAAACCTATCTACTTTAAAGATTATGAAAGATTGTACATTAGAGCAAGCGCTGGACTACAGCAATGAAGATGTGATATCGCGATTTATGACTCTTTTCGAAGTTGATGAACAAGAGGCAGAAATTCTATTCGAAGAAACTAAAAAATGGCTTTGGCTGTGTTACCGATCAGCTATAGCAGAAAAAAGATTTGTAGTAGTTATTGACGATTCTTTACTGATAATAGACGAAATGTGGCATAATTTCGTACTTTTCACAAAAGATTACCAACACTATTGTATGGACAAATTTGGTTTTTATATTCATCACCAGCCCACTACAAAAGCCGAAAAAGAAAATTGGAAGGCTAATTTCCAGGAAAGCATGGACGATTATTTTACCAATATTGAAGAACAATACTCAATTATATACGACCTTTTAGGTGAAACAACATTACTAAGATGGTACGAAGATTTTCCAAAAAAATATACCAAAAAGCAGATAAAGGAGCTTATGCGATAAATAGCAAACTGATGTACCTAATAGCCGCACTGTTCTCGATGCATTCGTATTGCCAGTCCGGCTACACTATCGCACCTAACAAAACATTAGAGGACTATCCGCAAAAGAAGGAGATATTAAAGCACCTTGGCCTGGTTAATGTTTATGACCTTACCTATACTTCCGTCGATAACCTGAAAATAAAGGGATTTGTGATTACACCTAAAGATAGTACTCATAAATATCCTGTAGTTATTTACAACAGAGGAGGCAATGGTAGTTACGGTATGGTTAGCGAGCCTTTTCTTTTCAGATTTTTAGCGAATCTTTCGTCCAAAGGATATATCATAGTAGGGTCACAACTGAGGGGGTCAGAAGGAAGTGAGGGAGAAGACGAATTCGGCGGCAGGGACATTGACGATGTTGAATCATTACTTAATATTGCTGATAACATACAAACTGCTGATACTTCCAGGGTTGCCCAAATAGGGTGGAGCCGGGGAGGAATTACCAATTTTCAGCTTTTGAAACGCTCCAAGCGTATTAAGACTACCGTTAATATTGCAGGGCCATCCAACTTGCTGAAAACCAAAAGAAAAATAATGTTTACTGTTTACAGGAACAGGATTCCCAACTACGCACTGGATTCAATAAAATTTACAAACAGGATATCGCCTGTTTTTCAGCTTGACTCCATAAAGAACAAAAAGGGGAGTATCCTTTATGTTCATGGAGATAGCGACCAGGCTGTACCACTTGAAAACAGCAAAGAATTATACGCAGAGTCTAAAAAAAGAAAAATCAAATCTGAAATGGTTATTTTTCCCGGAGGCGACCATAGCCTCCGTGAGCATTTCGATAAATTAATAGATACGATTGTATCCTGGTTTAAAACAGAGTTATAAGCTTAATGAAAAAATTCCCCTTCTATCGTCAGCTTGAAGCAAAAGATTGTGGCCCGACATGTTTAAAGATTGTTGCTAAATATTACGGGAAGACTTTAAATATTCAAAACTTAAGAAATTTTAGCGAAACCAATCGGCTTGGAAGCAGCTTGCAGAACCTCGCCAAGGCTGCCGAGAATTTAGGATTTAGGTCTTTGGGGATAAGACTGGATTTGGATAAGCTGAAAGAAATTCAATTACCCTGCATTTTACATTGGAACAGTAACCATTACGTGGTGCTGTATAAAATAGAACAGAAAAAAGCAGGTAACAAAAAGATTTATTTCATTGCTGACCCTGCAATCGGCCTGCAAAAGTATGACGAGCAGGGATTTATTAAGAATTGGGGTGCAGGAAATTCGGCTGCTACTCTGGAAGGGATAGTGCTCATCCTTGAAACTACCCCTAAATTCTATATGGCTGCCGAGCAGCATAACAAAGAGTTAGACTTTACCTTTTTATTAAGATACATAAAGCCGTATCGAAAGTTCATCGCCCAGCTTATAGTAGGGCTAATGGCTGCGAGCCTTTTGCAGCTAATAGCACCATTTCTGACGCAAAGTATTGTCGATGTTGGTGTGCAAAACCAAAATATGCACTTTGTATACTTAATATTGATTGCACAGTTGTTTCTTTTTATTGGCCGGACATCTTTAGAATTTATAAGAAGCTGGATGCTCCTTAATTTATCGACCAGGATCAACATCTCAATGATTTCTGACTTTTTTATTAAGTTAATGAACATGCCGATAGGGTATTTTGATGTACGGATCACGGGAGATGTACTACAGAAAATTAATGACTATAATAGAGTGCAACGCGTGCTGACAAATTCCTCTTTAACTGTCTTTTTCTCTATTCTTAATTTACTGATAAGCGGTACAGTGCTCTTGATATTCAATTATCAAATATTCCTGATCTATCTATTTGGAAGCATACTATTTTTTCTGTGGATATTTTTATTTCTTAAACGGAGGAAAAAATTGGATAATGAGCGTTTTGCTGAACAGAAAAAAGAAAAGGATAAGATTATTGAATTGACCAACGGTATGCAGGATATCAAGCTCCATAATGCTGAGCAACAAAAGCGCTGGGGATGGGAATACATACAGGCGTCCCTTTTCAAGGTGTCTATGAAAGGCCTTGCTTTGGAGCAGACACAGAATATAGGCTCTAATTTTATTAATGAGCTTAAAAATATTATCATCACATTTTTCGCGGCCAAATTAGTAATCGAAGGGCAACTGACCTTTGGTATGATGGTTGCGATCAGTGGACTAGTCGGTAGCCTGAACGCCCCGATACTTCAGCTAATCGGTTTCATACGAGAAATCCAGGATGCCAAAATATCACTTTTACGTCTCTCCGAAATTTACACTAAGAAAGACGAGTCCGCCGCCGATGAGGGAACTATCGAAGCAGTACCCACAAATTCCAGTATCCGATTTAAAGATATCTCTTTCCGTTATCCCGGTAGTAACTTTGAGGTAATAAAAGATCTGAATCTTGAGATACCTCACCAAAAGGTTACAGCTATCGTGGGAAGCAGCGGTAGTGGAAAAACAACATTAATGAAATTAATGATGAAGTTTTACGCACCAACATCAGGTACTATTGAAGTTGGTAACACTTCGTTGAACTATATATCTCAAAAGGCGTGGAGACATCATATAGGGGCTGTTTTACAGGAGGGTTTTATATTTAATGACACAATTGCAAATAATATAGCCTTGGGTATTGAAACGTTCGATGTAGAACGTTTGTATTACGCTGCAAACGTTGCAAATATCAATAATTTTGTTGAAACGTTGCCGGGATCATATAATACCATGCTGGGCACAGAAGGTGTAGGTATGAGTACAGGCCAAAAGCAACGTGTATTTATTGCCAGGGCGGTCTACAAAGATCCTAAAATTTTATTTTTTGATGAGGCGACATCTGCGCTTGATGCTAACAATGAAAAAGAAATCATGGAAAAACTGAATATCTTTTTTAAACAGAAAACGGTCGTAGTGATAGCACACAGGTTAAGTACGGTAATGAATGCCGACCAGATCGTAGTTCTTGAAAAAGGAAAGGTTGTAGAGCAGGGATCTCATACGGATCTGATTACACAGAAAGGTTATTATTACAATTTGGTTAAAAATCAACTACAACTCGCATCATAATGAATTTAAAAGTTGAAAATTTTAATCTTCGCAGTGAGGAAGTACAGGATATTTTAACGGCAATGCCCCGTTGGTATATTAAGTGGGGAAATTTAATCATCACCTTAATTCTGTCGATGGTACTTTTATTTTCCTTTATTATAAAATATCCGGAAATTATAACCTCGGATGTAGTAATAACAACTAGCAATCCACCGGAAAAGCTTATTGCGAAAACTTCAGGAAAGTTCCAGAAAATTTTTATAAATAATAACGCTTTTGTAACCAAAGGTACCGTCATCGCGGTACTTGAAAATTCTGCGAATTACGAAGATGTATTCAGGCTAAAACAAACGCTTGAAAGCATTGATTTTAAAAAACCCAGCCTCCAATTCGCAAGCAGTGATGCAACGTATGCGAGCCTCGGAGAGCTGGAAAGTTCCTATTCATTATTCGAAAAAGACTATATCTCCTATATTCTATACCTTAACCTAAAGCCCCATAAAGTAGAGACCGGTGCTCAAAAAATTGAATATGCAGAGTTGCACGATAGGCTAGAACTATTAAATCAACAAAAGATCATTAGCGGTAACGAACTCGACCTAAAGAAGAAGGATTTATCAAGGTATCAGAAACTATTCGATAAGGGTGTGATATCTGCACAAGAGTGGGACCTTAAAAATATGGAGTATTTACAGTTGGAGCGAAATTTAAAAAGTATTACTTCATCAATTTCTCAATTGAGGTCTTCATTGAATGACCTTGACAGGACTATTCACACAACATATATAAAAGAAACATCAGATAATATCACACTATTAAAAAATTCCGTCCAGTCCTTTAACCAATTATTGAGGGCATTAAATGAGTGGGAATTAAAATATATTTTCAAATCCTCTATAAATGGCCAGGTTTCATACCTTAATTTTTGGAATGAAAATCAAACTGTAAATACGGGTGATAATGTATTTAATATTGTTCCAGATGGCAAGTCGCAATATATCGGAAAAGCCAAAGCGACGGCAGTTAAATCCGGAAAAATAAAGGTAGGCCAGCAGGTTAATATAAAGTTGCGTAATTATCCAGATCAGGAGTATGGCGTCCTTAAGGGAAAAGTCGCAAATATTTCTAACACTCCGGATAAGGAAGGTTACATACTTCTTGACATTTCGTTACCTGATAAATTAATAACATCTTATGACAAAACAGTTCAATTCCATCAGGAAATGGTAGGAACTGCTGACATAATTACCGAAGACCTAATGCTCATTGAGCGATTTTTTTACAAATTTAAAGAACTGTTCAACCGAGGTTAGTCAGGTGATGGTTAAAACGATTGTTTTATAGGTTGTCTCAGGTAGTTTCAAATATGCTGCAAAAATTGCATACACTATACAATAACGATAACATTTAAATTTTTACACTGACCCTCTTCTCAAATAGGTACTACCCTGACCATTGTAAATAATGCAATGATAGTGACAGACCATTTACAATGTCTGTCATATAATAATATAAATTTACCACACGATCTTGCCGGATAGTAGCCTCAAGGCTTATCCACTGTTTTATAACATTAGATACTGACTTTGATTAGTGAAGTGTTCAATAAACCATGCCTTCCGGTGAGTTTTTGTATTTATCGTTCCTTTTGGCATCGCTACAACATTATTTAACGAGACACTTCGATTTTTTTAAGGTCTTGAATTATAGATTTTAGCATAACAACTAAAAAATATATTTACGGCTTTTAAAGACAACGATCAGACAGAAGGTAAAGTAGCTAAGGCATGCAAAAATTCCCAGCGACGTCTTCTTATGGAGCGCTCTAGGGGCAATGGCGTTTTCGGCCGGGTTGAAAATAGCAGGCAACGACAAGACTGCGTTTAGCATCATCGGAAAAATCAATTTTTCCTGTAAGCCTTATTAGAATTAAATAATTAGCCATAGTAGCAGGGTTTTAATCTTAATTACGGAGGGCCAATACTATAAGCTATGATTTTAATCTATCGTTAACGCGTGAGCCGTTTTGTAAGGCGTGAATCAAATCATATTGATGCGGTTGAGACTAACTATTGCCTGTACGTATGCGTTTACAGTTTCGCGTTGGCTCTGGCAAGAAAAGCGTACGTTCTGTAAAATATCGTTCTGAAATAAGAGAAGCTTGTGCTGAAGTTTCAGTTGCTCCTGCCTGCTTGGAAAGTTTGCTGCAAAACATATCGTTAGCAGCCCCGCAGAAAAAACCTAGAGGTTGTATTAGTTCCGACGTGACCTCCTGAACTGGCTACTGCATTTTTTCATGGCACCCCTGATGTTGGAGTTCTATATTTTGTATGGTGATTTCCATCGTTGTGCTTCTGGAATTCAAGAAGCATGGCTTTTGATGTTACCCTACCCAAAACAAAATCGATAATGCGTTGCGCTGAGATAGATTTCTCCGTGTAAATAAGGTCTGTCTTGAGTTTATTGATTTTCATTTCCATGGTATCAAGAAAGTGGTTAAGTGTTCTTGCATCTTCCTTATTACCTGCGGCCCTTTCGGTTTTTATATCTCACCTGCTGGCATCCCATTTCCTTTTCGTTGAGGTTTCCTTTAGAATACCGTCAACAGTTACGCGTAAGTAAATAAACCTTATGTCTGACTTTTTTTGTGATGACTTCAAAAAGAAGCTCAACCCGAAACTTGTTTCTAACATAATTTACATTTTTAAAACATTAATAAATATAGAATTATGTCGTTCTCCAGTCAATATGTTAACTATGTTTACATCTTGTAAAACAATATGTTATCTTGATTTTTGTGGCAAATTCGCGGCACTTTTTCGCGTTGCAGGAATTGCCACGAATTTGCCATAGAAACTTTGGGCATTTTTGAAAATTTTGCTTGTTGCAGGGAAAATAAAAAGGCCTGCAAATATCAAAATTTGCAGGCTTTAAAGGCTTTTCGAGACGTTTTATGCGTTCTTGGCAACTTTAAAAAGTTCGCCTTAAGCCGTCTTCGTGGACTTGCCCGGACAATTCTCGAACATCTTTATAGAAGATTTATCAATATTGCGCGGCTTTCGGCGTAAGGACTTTAAAAAATTAAGATAATTTTATGGTGTGTTAAGAAAAACCCGATAGGACGCTATTATACCATTAAAATGAAAGCTATGGCAAATACATGGCAAATACTTTATAGCTATTCTATTTCCTATACATATAAACACTTTAGCTGGACAGGTTCGACTACCTTCCCCTCCAACATCTTGCTTAATTGAATCCGATGAGATAGAGTTCTAATAAACTTTATAAAGTTATTGAAAACAGTTTTAAATGCTCATATAAAACATTATACTTATAAAAGAAGGAAATGTTTTTAGGAGACTATTGAACAGCAACATTATAGATGTTACAGTGAAATGATCGTGCGAAAATACTATAAAGCAGTATTGAAGAAATTGAATATTATTTTAATTGTAATTTTTGCCATCCAGCTCTTCCAGATGCTAAAGACCTTGCAGATGTAATACAAGCCTATGTATATTATCGTAATCCCTGTTTACCATCTACATGCAAACTAGAGTACCACCTTGTCGCGCTTTAATTAGTGGAGGCATTGCCAGTAATTCAGTATTCCAAATATAGGATATCGTCCTTGCAATGTCAGTTTGACCAAGAAAACTCGAACATGTTTTGCTTTGATCGTTTCAAAATTCGAAGCACAAAAGCAATAGTATTTTGCCAAATTTAGGGTAGGTATAATTGACATGCTTTCCATGAGCAAATTGTTTAGTGTGACAACGTAATTTATTTTTTCAATACACTATTTAATGAATGATGTCGACTTCTGATTTAAGGAATATCGTTTTGTGTACATTATAATTTTATAGATGTTGAAAAAAGAAATTAAAGAGTAATAAATATTTACGGTTTTCCCGTAATTACGTAAGATAATACTTTTATATTTTTGCACCGCTTAACAAAATATTATGATATGCGGTTTCTTAATTTCTTTCAAATTATTTTCTATCTGACATTTATCAATGCATTGTCAGCCCAAGATATCCTTTGGGATAGGTCATATGGTGGCAAACATGCAGAATATCTTCTCGATGCACAACCAACTGCAGATTACGGGTTTATACTTGCTGGGAGTTCACTTTCAAATAAAAATGGGAATAAAACTTCCGATAATAATGGAGATCTTGACTATTGGATTTGGAAGATGAGTGAACACGGCGAGATGGACTGGCAGAAAAGCTTTGGTGGTCCTGGTGCTGATATGCTTTATAGTGTAAAAAATACTAGTGACGGCGGTTTTATCCTTGCAGGAACATCTGAATCTGGAAAAGGCATGTTCAAAAAAGACTCGTGCCGTGGAAACCTGGACATATGGATTATCAAACTCAACGCCAAAGGTAATGAGGAGTGGCAAAAAACTATTGGAGGTGCGGGCAGGGATATTGTAAACTCAATCTGTCAGACTGCTGATGGTGGGTATATTATTGGAGGTTCTTCCGACTCAGGGACTAGCCGTGAGATACTTTCAGGGGGAACAGATAAATATGGTAAGTCTGAAAAGTGCAGAGGTGGTATGGATTTTTGGATAGTAAAGCTTGATAATACGGGCGAAATAAAATGGCAAAGAACCTTTGGTGGTCTTTATATGGACGTATTGGAAAGTATCAGTACAACCACTGATGGAGGGTGTATTGCAGGAGGTTATTCTAATTCGCCAATGTCACAGGATAAAAAACACGACGGCTACGGTGAAGGTGACTATTGGATTATAAAGTTAGATAAAGAAGGAAATGTCGAATGGCAGCGGACTCTTGGAGGAGAACAAGATGACCATCTATATACTATATTACAGACCAATGACGGTGGATATATTGCTGCTGGTGACTCTGCATCTGCGACCTCAGGTAATAAGAGTAAATCGAATAGTAAAGGAACCGACTTTTGGATTGTAAAGCTTGATAGTCTTGGAGATGTATTATGGCAGGAAACATACAACACTGGGCAAACGGACATTCTTACATCTGCAGTTGAAAATTCAGATGGAACTATACTGATCGGAGGTCATGCGCAAAGTGAAAGAATTGGTTCAACCAAGAGTGATAAGAGAGAAATCAATGATTATATAGCCATTAAAATTTCTGCGCAGGGCAAGGAACTGTGGAAAGAAAGCATAGGAAGTAGCGGAGCAGACATACTAAGAAAAGTAATTGAAACACGTGATGGCGGATATATACTTGCAGGTACGTCCGATGGTAAAATATCAAGAGATAAAAAAAGTGGGAATGGCGGTAACGACTTTTGGGTTGTGAAATTAAAAGACAAGGATAAAAAGAAAGAAGATGATAAGAAAAAAATCGAAGCAATTCCGAATCCTGCCACCCAGTTTACTAATATAATAGTAGGATTTGAATTTAATTCAGGGACACTGTCTGTTTTTGATTTGTCAGGAAGGCAATTGCAAAGCTTCACCGTTGATAGCAGGACTGTTCCCTTAGATCTAGGAAATTATCCCGAAGGCATTTATGTTGTTGAAGTTCGAACCGACAAAGGAACAGAATCAGTAAAAGTTTTAAAATCAAAATAGTCATAAAGGTGAAAAAAATAAGTACAATAATTCTATTGGTTGTCCTGCAAATTACGGTTTATGCTCAAATTAACCCTAATACTTTGCTCCCAGAGGTTTTACCGAAGAATCCACAAGCATTCCAGTTTTCACAATATGGGGATATACCGGTAGGGAAATATACAGGTAGACCCAATGTAACAATTCCTCTATATACCATACCTGCGAAAGGTCTTTCTATTCCACTATCATTGTCGTACATTTCTAATGGTTTAAAAGTTGTAGAGGAGGCCGGATGGACTGGTCTAGGTTGGGTATTAGAAGGTGAAGGAACAATAATTCAAAATGTTCAGGGTAGTGACGACTATGGTTTTTATAAATATCGACAACATCCTGATCTCGACTGTATGCTACAATTCCAAACCGGGTTAAATCCCGAAGTCTTCTGGTTAAATAAAACTCCGATCTATCTAGAGGAGAACAGTAATCTAGCATATATCGGATTTCGAAACTGTGGTTTCACAGATCAGTTTGCAAATGGAATTTTTGATACTACTCCAGATAAATATACATTTTCTTTTTTAGGATATACTGGCGAGTTCGTTCTTGACTGGAAAACCGGAAAATTTGAATGTATAACTAATAAAAATATTAAGATAATTTCTTCCGATGAAAACTCATATACCCTACCGCAAAGCTATGTGATTATCGTACCCGAGGGCCATAGATTTATGTTTTCATTAAAGGAAGAAACCCAAGCTATCGCACACTATTGTACGACTGAAACAAATCCGCTATCTTCTACAGTGGATGTCACTAATTCTTATGAAAAAAGTTCAAGGGTTTATAAACTTACACAAATCGTGACAAATGAGGGCGATATTGTCACATTTGATTACATGCTAACTTCAGTAAGCAAAAATTTACCCGTGATTAGTACGACTTTTACGGATTATCAGCAGTTGGTACCATCTAATCAGTTAGGTTTTCCTCTGACAGATGGGGAAGTAATAACTAGACTAGCGACACAGCAACCTTATTCCTATCTTTCGGCAATAAACTTTACGGGTGGTTCTGTAAAATTTATTACCTCGACGAGAACAGATATCAAAGAGGCAAGGAAATTAGATAAAATTGAAATTCGATCTACAGGGGGTGGGTATGTAAAAAATTTTACATTTAATTATGATTATTTTACTTCTTCAGTCTCAACCACAAACTGGGATAGTTACCTAAATTTTAACTCGTATAGTTCTGGTAAAACAAATTTAGAATTGACCCAACGTTTAAAGCTAATTTCAGTAGGCGAAGATGGTATTAATCCCTATAAATTTAGCTACAATACTCAGTTGCTACCACGAAAGACATCATACGGTGTAGATTTTTGGGGATATTATAATGGTGCGTTAAATAATAAATCGCTAATGCCTAACATTTATAGTTTTAACCTTGAACAAAATAATTTGAGGTATGCTAAATATCAGGATAACAATAAAAGTCCTTCAATTGCTTGTAAAGCAGGAATTCTGGAAAAAATTACTTATCCAACAGGAGGTTATACCACTTTTGACTGGGAGATGAACGTTTTTGATAATGTTGGAATTCCAGATTTCACATACGACGCAGTGAAACGGATTTCGCTATCTACAACTGGCATAAATTTGGCTCAATCTGTCTATCTCGAAGCAGATTATACATTATTTACAGGAGGTGCATCCTTAAGCACCCGGGGATGCACAGATCCACAGGCATATGCGAATTGCTATATCAAAATTCAGATCTTCAAGCCGGAATTGATGGCATACCTGCAAACGTTGGGCGGTCTAAACTCGTATGGATTGAACGGGGTAATGGGAATGAAGGGATTTACTGACGGCACAAACAGCCTCTACAATACATATATAAAAGAAGTAATTTATTTGCGAAAAAATTATAACGATCCCATTGAACAATTTTTAAGCGGTTTGTCCTATAATTTCCCTAAAGGTATAATAGTATTTGAAGTGAGAGGTGGGTGTGGTACATACGATGGAATTAACAATTCAAGTCAGGCGAACCTGAATCTAACTTACAAAGCTATAACTCCTTTACCTCAAATTTCTATAGGAGGAGGGCTCAGGGTCTCATCTATTACATCTTTTAGTAATGGCGGTCAAATTAGTTCAAAAAAGAAATATCAATATGATGGAGGTAAATTAATGTCACCACCGATTTTGCTCAGTAAAAGATCCTATCAGTACCTTTGGCCACAATATCAATCAGGAGGCGGGCATACTGAAAATGGATTTTTGGGTGACAAGTGTGTATTATCTTCAGGCAGTATAGTTTCTCCTGAAACAGCATTGGGGTCATTTGTTGGTTACGATAAAGTGACAGAAACTCAAATAGCTAATGATGATCAGAACGTGTCAAATGGAAGTGTTGAAGAATATTATTACAATGTTCCTGCCAGTTCTACAACAATTGGCGATGGGGCTTATACAAACTTAGCGATTCCGGCTCCAGCAAAATTTCCAAGAAATGGGTCGCTTAAAAATAAAAATTTAAAAAATAAGGCTGGACAAGATATTCTTAAAGAGGCTTATACATATCATGAAATTATAAATGATATAAATTGGAATATGAAAGTTGCCGAACAGGGAAATTATAAAATTTCGTATGGAAGTTCCGTCTATTACAAACCCAATTATTTAATTTGTATATATCCAATCTTTCAGAAGGAATGTCTTTTAAAGAGTATTACAACTGAGGAGATTTTTCCGAATTCCACCACAATTAAAAAAGTGGAAGAAAAATTTTATGACAATTATAACCAACTCAGTAAAAATATCCTGACATATACGGGTGGTGCTGTCGATGAAATTAATTACTTGTATCCATACAGCTATGGATCCGGGGATTCTAATTATTCGATTTTACAACTAATGACGCAAAACAACTCAATTTCCAATGTGATAGAACAAAAAACGTTCAGAAATAATGAACTGCTTGGATCACAGAGATATGACTTCTATAGAAGGTTAAATAGCAATGGGTATCAGTATCCTGACGTTTTTCATAAAAAATCGGTTAAAACTTTTAAGGGAAATCAAACCGTAGGTAAACAGATTAACTTTACCCGATTTGATTCTAAGGGAAATGTTTTAGAACTGGAATTTGAAGGTAAATATACGAGCTATCTATACGGATATAGCTTGACAGTACCGATTGCTGTAATTGATAATATTCAGTATGCAACGATTCCTTCTGATCTTATCTCATCTTTGCAATCTAAAACAGATACAGGAACTGAGTCAGAAGTTCTTAATGCCTTAACATTGCTGCGTACCAGTGTGGTACTTCAAAATGCCCAGATGACTTCGTATGCCTATAAACCGCTAGTAGGAGTAACAGCAGTTATTCAACCTAATGGTGCCAAAACTACTTATCAATTTGACGATAATGGTAGATTAGAATTTATTAAAGATGACAAAGGCAATATAGAGTCTGAATTTAAATATAACTATAAGTTAAATCCTTAATGATGCAAAAGATATTACTTGTACTATTTATGTTTCCATGGCTTGCTATTAGTCAAAGTACAAATCAGAATTATATTAAAACAAGCATTTATAAGCAGCCAACCACTACATCTGATGCATCAAAAGCCAATGCTGGAGTGATCTATTATGATGGACTGGGCAGGCCTATACAAAAAGTTGCCGGAAAAGCTTCAAGCTTGGGTACTGATTTGGTTACACATATCGAATACGATAGTTTTGGTAGGGAGTCGAAGAGTTATTTGCCCTTCCCGAACAATGGTAATCTTCAGTATAATCCAGATGCGCTGTCCAATACCCTGATATTTCACGATATAGCAGGCGAACACGAGACTACCAATTACCCTTATAGTGAGAAGTTCTTTGAAAACTCACCCTTAAACAGGGTTGTAAAACAATCAGCTCCAGGTGACGCGTGGAAGGGCAATGCATCTGATGACCTAGACAATACTATCAAGTTTGCCTATCTAAGCAACACGGCAACAGAGGTGAAAAAATTGAAGGCAGTCTCAACCTGGAATGGTACGACAGGGCTTTTCGATATTTCCTTTGTTTCAGATGATAACTATAGTGCAGGAACATTGTATAAGACTATTACGCAGGATGAAAATAAAAAAGTAGAAATATATCTGGGGTTAACGGCAAGCTTCAAATTAAATACTGTTGAAGAGTTTAAAGATACAGATGGTCGACTTGTTTTAAAAAGAACTTATAATAAGGTAATTAGTGGATTGAGATCTGCTATTGTGCCACTCAATACCTATTACGTTTATGATCAATATGGTAACCTTACCTATGTTTTGCCTCCGCTCGCAAGTGGAGTATTTAGCGATGAACTTTGTTACCAGTACAAATATGATGGACAGAACAGGCTTGTAGAAAAAAAGATTCCGGGAAAGGATTGGGAGTATATTGTGTACGATAAGATGGATAGGGTGGTTGCGAATGGCCCGGCGTATTCTCCCTTTGGAGGAAACTCTACAGGATGGTCAATTACCAAATATGATGCTTTCGGGCGTGTGGCCTACACGGGCTGGCTTACAGCAGCTACGTTTAGCAGTGCCACTCGAAAGGCGATGCAGAATAATACATTCAGTACCGTAACTCGTACAACGTCTTCCCAAACTATTGATAATATCGCGGTTAACTATACTACTAATTTTCCAACAGGCATAACGCTGCTTAGCGTTAATTATTACGATAGCTATGGATTTCCGGGAGGGCCAACAGCTTACCCCTTTGGTAGTATCTCCAATGTAAAGGGACTATTAGTTGGCAACTGGACAAGAGTACTAACTGTTGCAGGGGAATACCTTGGAAATAGCTCTTATACCATTTATGATTATAAAAGCAGGCCTATTAAGACCTATACCAAGAATTACCTGGGAGGGTTTACACAAACGGATAACAGTTATGATTTTGCAGGCAAAACCTTATTTAGTATTACTGCTCACAAGAGGCTTAATACAAGTGTGCAAACTACAGTTCGGGATGATTATTCTTATAATCCCCAAGACCTGCTGTTAAGCCATACGCATAAGATAAATAGTAATCCGTCGGAGCTTATGTCGTTTAACACGTATAGCTATTCAGGAAGTTTAGTAAGCAAAAAAGTAGGAGGCAGTGACATTACAGGAGTGTCTGCTTTGCAATTTATAGACTATACATATAATATCAGGGGCTGGCTAAAAACTATAAATAGTACTGGACGTTTGGCTCAGATAAACGCTCCACAGGATTTATTTGGCTACAATATAAATTATAATGAAGCGATAGGTTCAAACGCTGATGGTAAGGTTAAGCCACTTTTTAATGGTAATATAGCGGAGACTTCCTGGCGTACAACAAGTGATAACATGTTGAGAAGGTATGGTTATACATACGATGATATAAACAGGCTTACAGATGCATGGTATCAGTTACCACTTGCGAGCACGGCCATTCGAAATTCATATAATGAACATCTCACTTACGATAGTAATGGCAATATTACCACCTTAAAAAGAAATGGAGAAAGTGATACCGCAACAACCGTTATCGCAATAGATGACCTTAATTATACGTATGATACCACTAAAAAAGACCGATTACTTAAAGTTATAGATGCTACCAATCACCCAAAAGGTTTTAAAGATAGTGCAGATAATAATGTTGATGATTTTCAATACGACAATTTCGGTAATTTAACAGCTGATAGGAATAAGGGTATAATATCTATTACTTATAATCATCTAAATCTTCCTACACAGATCAACTTTAGTGGTGGGCAGGAGATTAAATACTTTTACACTGCGTCTGGAGAAAAAGTAAAGAAAGTAGTTAATGATGGAGCTACAACTACAGAGTACTTATCCGGGTTTCAATATACAAACGGTACACTTGATTTCTTCCCAACAGCAGAGGGTTATGTAAAGGCAAGTGTAAATCCTGATACAGGAAGCATGATTTATAACTATATTTACAATTACGTAGATCATTTGGGCAATGTACGTGTGAGTTACATGAAAGATCCGGCAGATGGTATATTAAAAATAGTTGATGAGAATCATTATTATCCATTTGGATTAAAACATAACGGGTATTCCTCTTCTTTGCAATTTCTCGAGGCGCAGACTAGACCTCCTTATGTTGTTTTGACCCCTGTGACAAATGAAGCCCAGGCAACATATAAGTATAAGTACAACGGCAAGGAGCTGCAAGACGAGCTGGGGCTTAACATGTACGACTATGGTGCAAGGAATTATGATCCTGCAATTGGTAGGTGGTTTAATGTTGATGCATTAGCGGAAACAGCTTATGACGAATCTACATACCATTATACACATAATAACCCAATTATATATACTGACCCCACTGGACTAATAGGAGAACATTGGGCGACCAAGTATGTTGATGGAACAGGTAAGACAATTTTGGATACTAATGATGGTAGTGATGATATAGTGACTATCCCTAATAATAAATTGACTGATTTTATATTTTATGCTGAATCCTACAAAAATGCTAGAATGAAGAGTGTTTATGATAGTGAGGACTGGAATAACAATATGAAAGCTACATTGTTGGGGTTTGAAACTATTGATGAAATGAATGGACTTTTAGATGGCTTCTCAACCCAATGGTCAAGACAAAAGGCAATTAACTATATTCAAAACCCTACTACCGCTAACGGCGTTGCCATGGCATACGCTGAAGCTTTAAGTCAATGGACAGACCCTCAAAAAGTACTTGCTGCGGCTTCAGTAATGGCAGCGATGAGGCCTAGGATAGATGCTGATGGAATAATCTATTTAAGAACTGACAGAACGGGTGGATTAAAACCTTATGCAGGACAAGCAAAAGATGAAGCTAATTATTTATTAAGACAAAAGACACATATTCGTAATCATCCCGATGCCGATTTTGAATTTAGTATCATCGATAGAGGTAACGTGGCGGGACAACATCCAACAAGTTTATCAATAAAAGAGCAGAAGGCATTAGATAATTTAGGGGGACCGACAAATAAATCAAATCCAACAGGAGGGGCATCTAATAAAAAAAATGTAATTAAAAAGCAATAAATGGAATATAAAAAAGGTGATATTTTTGAATTTAGTATTAATCAGAGTACTAAAT
Organism: Flavobacterium psychrophilum; assembly: GCA_001708385.1. Lineage (NCBI taxonomy): Bacteria > Pseudomonadati > Bacteroidota > Flavobacteriia > Flavobacteriales > Flavobacteriaceae > Flavobacterium > Flavobacterium psychrophilum. The sequence continues at coordinate 3,981,440 of CP012388.1, forward strand.
CTTATGGTCAAATAATTGACACCGCAAAAAAAAGCACTATAACCATAATAGTTTTTGAAGGTTTGTATAGTTCACGACCTGAAATTAAAGAATTGTTAAATGACAACATTTTATTTTTCGGCAATACATTTGATGGAAAATTGTTTAATAAACATTGGATAGTATTTGATAATTTTATCGATAATATAAAAAATGTTAAATTGCCCTATTATAAAATTGGACTTGAGGATTTATACGTAGAGGATTTTTTCGAAAATAAATTAAGAAAAATAAATAAAAATGAAGAAGATGTTCTGTTATACAAGAGTTATATTGCTCCTGTTAGATTTGAATTAGCCTTAAAAGCATATTATAAAATATTAACATGGGATAATGATTATGATAAGTTATTATATTCAAATGTATTAAAGAGTAATGAAATAATTGAACATAGATAATTATTTAAATATTATTGAAGAATGCATAAGAACAGTTCAAAGATTTTAATTTATAGTCATACAACAGAAAATAAACTAATAGTCAAATTTAAAGGATGGGCAGCAATGTTCATCCTTTGTCTTTTATAACCTTTCATATCCAGTGCACTACCGCCCAGCAATAACCAGTAAGGCAACAATAATCTGCACTATGGCACCTACCAGTCTTAAGTTATAGGTGCATGTCGTTTATTGTGGTTCATTACGCCAGTCATAAACTTGCTGGCTAAAATATCGTATTTGAATTGGGTAGATGGGCTGCTGTCTGTTAGGAAGCCGTTAAAGTAGGGATTGTTATTTTTCATAATTGATTATAGTTTACCTTGAAGATAAATAATACAGTTATCCTTTGCCAGCTTCATTGCTAAAGGAATAATACATCTGATTGGGCGAGAAAGACGGTAGCGAACACTCTGCCATATGTATCATTAATCAGACTTTGAGTGAACTCGATGCTTTGGAAAGTTCAAGTCAATTATATAATTTAATTGAAAAATCCTCAGATGTTGGATCAGGAGCGTCTGGAAATGTCCAATATTCTAATGGTAAAGTTAATGTAAATATTGCGGGTAGTTTTAGTATGGGTTTGTTTGGACGTGAACTAAAACATGCCTATCAATTTGAAAGTGGAAGTCTATCATTCAATTTGTCGAATGGAAATGGAGGGGTGTTATATGATTTGCAGGATGAAGTAGAAGCCTATAATAGGGGCAGCTTTTTCGGAGAAGCTAGACAGAACCTAGCTAACATAAAAGTATTATATCCCGGTATTCAGGATCGAACTACACAGCGAACCTTGGATACCCCTACCACTCCGGGCAAACCACATACTTATAGGAATTCTTTTGAATTTTTCGACAAAAGCGGCAGTGCAATGCGTCAAATTATATAAAAAATTAAAATATGAAAAAGTGTTTTTTCCTAATATTGCCAACATTATTGGCTTGTAGTAGCTACAAAATTAAAGAAAATCGACTAGAAGGTTTATACGAAACGAGATCTCCGAAATTTTATGGTAAAATTGAACTGAGTGAAGAATTCTCGTTTACGTATAAAAGATAAACTTGGTTTAAGAATTAAATCTATTGCAGATTTTTCCCAAAGTGGTTCGCTTGGCAATTATAAGAGATATTACTATAATAGCTACTTGAATCGTTTAAACAGTATAGATTCTCAACTAAATTATAAAATTCCACAATATGTTTCTGATGAAGTAGAAGAAATTCCATGTTCTATTGGAACTGTGGGAGGGGCACCATGCGATCCGACAATTGCTAGGGATAAAGTTATTTCCTCAAGTAGTTTAAATTCTATTTATGCTCCAGGTGGTTCTAAATATCAGTATGTAACAATTAGTTATGGAGGTGATAATTTTGAAAATGGCGGAAAGGAAATTACATTTTCAGTTGCTGAGGATAGTAAAATTATAGAAGTTTTTGGTCCTGGTTCTCCAACATTTTTTTGGAATATGCTCGAGTTCGGAAAATATAGTAATACAGGCTTAACAAATGGAACCATATTAGAAGAAAATTACTTTAAGGTCGCTAGTAATAATTATGCAATCCTGCAAAAAAAACAATACAATTATAAGGAAATCCCGGAAAAATCTGGGTACTTGACGAATTGCTTTATTTCAAAGCTATTTAAAAGAAATGCTTGCCCCAGTGAGTCGAATAGTGGTGATAACGCTTTGGAAATTGGTGAAAGAAATGGACAAAGGTTTTATATGAACTACAACATTCGTAACTACTATTTTGGTGTTTATTATACATATTATAAATGGTATAATTTAGATAAAGTTACTACTACCGATTATTTTGCCGCTGGAAATATTGTAACGAGTGAAGAACTATTTTATGACAGCAAATTAGCTGGTCTGCCATCCCGAAAAGAGGTGGCCGGCACCAATGGGATAACATCTACCAAATATTACTACCCCCACGACCTGCCTACAGAATTTTTAATGCAGGATCTTATCCAGGCCAATAGGTATGAGCAGATTAGGACGGAGAGTTTTGTAAATAACGTCAAGACCTTCGAGACAAAGACGGCTTATGCAAAGGATGCCACAACCGGCAATATCGCCAGGCCAAAGTTTGAGTATGCTGCTAAGTTTCCAAACAGTAATCCAAATTTGTTTACTATCGGTCAGTTGGAAAAACGGGCAACTTACGACCTTTATGACCCTAAGGGCAATATCTTACAGTTTACCCAGGAGGGAGGCATTAGTACCTCGGTAATTTATGGCTATAACAGAATGCATCCTCTTGCGATTATCAAAAATGCTACATTCTCCGAGGTTCTCTCTGCTTTGGGAACCACGGAAGCTTCCCTGCAAACTTTGATAGTTGCTCCATCCACAATCAGGACCGTACTGCCTAGTTCGTTAATTACTACCTATAACTATAAACCGCTTATTGGGGTAAGTATGATTACAGATGAAAAGGGGATTAAGACCTACTATAATTATGATACTGATGGTCGTTTAAAGGACGTTCGGGATAACCAGAACTATATACTTTCGGAGAACGATTATAAAATAAAGAATTAAGGGCAAATGAGAAATATAATATTACTCCTTCTGTTTCCGTTTTTAGCTATAGGCCAGAGCACGACACAGAATTATATAAAAACAAGCATTTATAAGCAGCCAACCACTACATCTGATGCATCAAAAGCCAATGCTGGAGTGATCTATTATGATGGACTGGGCAGGCCTATACAAAAAGTTGCCGGAAAAGCTTCAAGCTTGGGTACTGATTTGGTTACACATATCGAATACGATAGTTTTGGCAGGGAGTCGAAGAGTTATTTGCCCTTCCCGAACAATGGTAATCTTCAGTATAATCCAGATGCGCTGTCCAACACCTTGGTGTTTCACGGTTTAGCAGGCGAACACGAGACTACCAATTACCCTTATAGTGAGAAGTTCTTTGAAAACTCACCCTTAAACAGGGTTGTAAAACAATCAGCTCCAGGTGACGCGTGGAAGGGCAATGCATCTGATGACCTTGACAATACTATCAAGTTTGCCTATCTAAGCAACACGGCAACAGAGGTGAAAAAATTGAAGGCAGTCTCAACGTGGAATGTTACGACAGGGCTTTTCGATATTTCCTTTGTTTCGGATGGCAATTATAGTGCAGGAACATTGTATAAGACTATTACGCAGGATGAAAATAAAAAAGCGACAATTTATCTGGGAATATTAAATAATTTCAAAACTAATACAGTCGAAGAGTTTAAAGATACTGATGGGCGCCTCCTGTTGAAAAGAACTTTTGTTACTCTTGTTAATGGATGGGTGACGTCTGTTCAAACTATAAACACCTATTATGTTTATGATCAATATGGCAACCTCACTTACGTACTACCTCCAATAGCAAGTGGAGTATTTAGCGATGAACTTTGTTACCAGTACAAATATGATGGACAGAACAGGCTTGTAGAAAAAAAGATTCCGGGAAAGGATTGGGAGTATATTGTGTACGATAAAATGGATAGGGTGGTTGCGAATGGCCCGGCGTATTCTCCCTTTGGAGGAAACTCTACAGGATGGTCAATTACCAAATATGATGCTTTCGGGCGTGTGGCCTACACGGGCTGGCTTACAGCAGCTACGTTTAGCAGTGCCACTCGAAAGGCGATGCAGAATAATACATTCAGTACCGTAACTCGTACAACGTCTTCCCAAACTATTGATAATATCGCGGTTAACTATACTACTAATTTTCCAACAGGCATAACGCTGCTTAGCGTTAATTATTACGATAGCTATGGATTTCCGGGAGGGCCAACAGCTTACCCCTTTGGTAGTATCTCCAATGTAAAGGGACTATTAGTTGGCAACTGGACAAGAGTACTAACTGTTGCAGGGGAATACCTTGGAAATAGCTCTTATACCATTTATGATTATAAAAGCAGGCCTATTAAGACCTATACCAAGAATTACCTGGGAGGGTTTACACAAACGGATAACAGTTATGATTTTGCAGGCAAAACCTTATTTAGTATTACTGCTCACAAGAGGCTTAATACAAGTGTGCAAACTACAGTTCGGGATGATTATTCTTATAATCCCCAAGACCTGTTGTTAAGCCATACACATAAGATAAATAGTAATCCGTCGGAGCTTATGTCGTTTAACACGTATAGCTATTCAGGAAGTTTAGTAAGCAAAAAAAGTAGGAGGCAGTGACATTACAGGAGTGTCCGCGTTGCAATTTATAGACTATACTTATAATATCAGGGGCTGGCTAAAAACTATAAATAGTACTGGACGTTTGGCTCAGATAAACGCTCCACAGGATTTATTTGGCTACAATATAAATTATAATGAAGCGATAGGTTCAAACGCTGATGGTAAAATTAAGCCACTTTTTAATGGTAATATAGCGGAGACTTCCTGGCGTACAACAAGTGATAACATGTTGAGAAGGTATGGCTATACATACGATGATATAAACAGGCTTACAGATGCATGGTATCAGTTACCACTTGCGAGCACGGCCATTCGAAATTCATATAATGAACATCTAACTTACGATAGTAACGGCAATATTACCACCTTAAAAAGAAATGGAGAAAGTGATACTGCAACAACCGTTATCGCAATAGATGACCTTAATTATACTTATGATACCACTAAAAAAGACCGATTACTTAAAGTTGTAGATGCTACCAATCACCCAAAAGGTTTTAAAGATAGTGCAGATAATAATGTTGATGATTTTCAATACGACAATTTCGGTAATTTAACAGCTGATAGGAATAAGGGTATAACATCTATTACTTATAATCATCTAAACCTTCCCACAAGAATTAGCTTCAGTGGCGGACAGCAAATAACATATATTTACACTGCGTCTGGAGAAAAAGTAAAGAAAGTAGTTAATAATGTAGCTACAACAGAATACTTGTCTGGATTTCAATATACAAATGGTACACTTGACTTTTTTCCAACAGCAGAGGGTTATGTAAAGGCAAGTGTAAATCCTGATACAGGAAGTATGATTTATAACTATATTTACAATTACGTAGATCATTTGGGCAATGTACGTGTAAGTTACATGAAAGATCCGGCAGATGTTATATTAAAAATAGTTGATGAGAATCATTATTATCCATTTGGATTAAAACATAACGGGTATTCCTCTTCTTTGCAATTTCTCGAGGCGCAGACTAGACCTCCTTATGTTGTTTTGACCCCTGTGACAAATGAATCCCAGGCAACATATAAGTATAAGTACAACGGCAAGGAGCTGCAAGATGAACTAGGGCTTGGGATTTACGACTATGGAGCGCGCAATTATGACCCTGCAATTGGAAGATGGATGAATATTGATCCACTAGCGGAAACTTCAAGGAGATTTAGTTCTTACACCTATTGTTATAACAATCCTTTAAGATTTATAGACCCTGATGGGATGCAAGGTGAGGATACATTTAAATTAGATAAGGTAGGAAATATCACAAAAATTGATGAAAAGAAATATTACGATAGTAAAGGGGTCGAAGTTGATAAGTTAGTTGCAGGTGACCCAACTTATGATAAAGACGGCAATTTGGAAAATAAAAATATTGACGTAAAAGATGGAGTTCTAGATAATCAGAAGTCTTTTACTACTACTGATGATAAAGGGAATGCTGTTAATGGCAATTCTTTAGATTTTGGTAATAATTACGGAAGTGCAAAGAAAACATTTGAATTTATAGCTAACAATAGTGATGTTGAATTTACGTTTTTAAATATTTCTAATCCAGATAATATTTCAGTTAATAAAAATTTAATTTTTACTTCGCATCAAAAGGACAAAGAATATTTTGGTGGACAAGCGGCATTGAGATATGCAGGTCCAGGCTTACTTAAAGAACATAATCATAACCATCCTCTATGGAGTGCGGGGTTACCTTCAACATCAGATTTAAAGATAAAATCTAGAATGACAGATGCAACAAATACATATAAGAATAACAATCCGAGTAAAAAGGTAAATGAAACAAAATTCAATATTTATTATGGAGGAAATTATTATAATTATTAGGCGACTATTAGTGTTATTAATTTTAACATCATCGATTTCTTGTAAATCCCAAGTTCAAGATAATGTTGAAAATAAATATTCTCTGACAGTAAACGAAGTACAATTAGATAAAAATATTTTAGAACTATTAAAAAGTACAAAAGTTAATTTTAACAATAAATTTAAAAAACAACCACAAGTAATTGTTTTGGAATTTTATAATACAGACGATATGTTGATAATGACAGTTGAAAATCGTTCATCATTATATTCAGATAGGGAAGAGCTTTTAATTTTAGATGATAATTTCATTGGAGGTGCTATTTTGGATAGTTCACTTGTATTAATAAAGAATACAAAAGCTTTTGATATAAGCTTTATAAGTATAAAATCAAACAAGGTTAAATTTAATTTAAAATATAATAACAATACGGACTTTTGGAAAGGCAAATATAGAATTAGTAAAAAGGATATTACACTAATTGATGAATATTGGTCATATGAAATATTTACTGATTAGATAATCCTGGTTGTGATGTTAAGATTGATTTTGATAATACAGATGGTTTTTTAGATAATACTCCATACAAATTGTTTGGAAAAACGATGATAATTGGGTTGGATATAGCATAGAATATTTAAAGGCTCAGGAGGCCTATTAACGCTTAATTTAATTATTTCTATTTTCAAAGAATTAATAGTAAATAAAAGAATTGATGATTCAGAAATATTTTCTAAACTATAATAAACAGTTCCACTAATTTATTGAGGATGAACAGCAATGTTCATCCTTTTTCTTTATAACTGTTTCCAAATCCAATGTAATAGCGTTCCAACAATAACCAGTAAGGCAACAATAAGTTGCAACACGGCACCAACCAGTCCTGAGTAGTTATTTATTGATGTAGATGCATTTCGTTTATTATGATTAGAGATACTATATCATATTGAGATTGTTGATGGGTTGTTGTCTATTGGGAAGCCGTGTGTTATTCTAATTTCAAAATATATTTTCTAATTTTAAAGTGTAAACGACAACATAGATCGAAAATAGGAAAGTTAATTTTTGTCAAGTGCGGAAAACCGCAGGTCTATAATATTGCTTTATTTGCTTTTTATTAGTTGATTAATGATAAAATCTTTTATAAGACTTTATAAAGAGTAACTAAATGTGGAAATTTAGCAAGAATGAATACCATTATAAGTATAATCTAAATAGTAATAATTTAGTATATTTGTAATAATTATACCGTTCTTTAAATCAATTAGTTAAGCAAGTCGAGTTTGTGGCCAAATCGTGGCACAATCAATCCTTATTTATATGAATGCCAGCATTTATGCTGGTTTTAAAGGTGAAGTTCGACTCCCATCTTCGTCAATTATCTTGCATATAAAACACAAAAACCTACTTAACAAAAATTAAGTAGGTTTTTTCTTTTAGTGGAATCGCCGGGAATCGAACCCGGGTCCAAACAGGGAAGCAAAGAGCTTTCTACACGTTTATTTTCCGATTGGGTTTTCGATAGTGCGCAAGGCCGGAAACTGCCACACACTACTTAGCTTCTGTTTTCTCAGGGCTTCCGCGAAGCGAAAAAACCCCCAGGTTTACTTTTACGGTTCTCCTATACGAAACGCCATAAACCAAGGCTTTTCAGGAGAATCCTGCCTCCCTGCCTTGCAGGGACGAGGCTAATCTTACTTTAATTTAGATTAAGCAGCTAGAGCGTAGTTATTTTCGCCGTTTATAAGTTCGAGGTCAATTTATTAACGAGAACTAACCTCTGTTCTCGACGTGCTTACTGTTCATTTCGGCCTGCTGTCAAAACCAGTCGACCCCATTTAAGTAATTCGATTTAGTATTTCAAAAACAGTACCAAATCGGTATTGCAAATATAATGATTAATTTTCTAAGTTTTTAATTAGTGAACGAATGAATTACTTGTTATATTTGGTGATTATTTGTGAGTTCGTGTTATATTACTGGTATTACATCGTTGTAGTTATATGTAAACTAACATAAACCGTGTTAATTTTGATTTTTTGATTGCTATGAAATTTGGGATAATTACTGAGAGAAAAATACCGGCAGATAAAAGAGTTGTCTTTTCGCCGGAAAAACTGGCTGAACTGAAGAATTTGTATGCAGATGCAGAAATAAAAGTTGAAGCATCTGATGTGCGTGTATTTACAAATGAAGAATATAGAGCAAAGGGATTTGAAGTAAGTTATGATCTTTCTGACTGCGATGTTCTTATTGGCGTAAAGGAAGTTCCTGTAGATAACCTTATACCCGGAAAGAAATATATATTCTTTTCGCACACTATAAAAAAACAGCCGCATAATAAAAAAATGCTGCAGGCAGTTATAGATAAGGAAATAAATCTATATGACCATGAAACATTTGTAGATGAGCATGGCAGGCGACTTATAGGCTTTGGCAGATATGCCGGAAATGTGGGCGCTTATAATTGTTTCAGAGCTTTTGGTAACAAGTTTGAATTGTATAATTTGCCACTAGCAGAATCTCTTAAAGATAAAGACGCTCTGATTTCAAGACTAAAAAAAATGGTGTTGCCTCCTGTGAAAATAGTGTTAACAGGTAAGGGTAAAGTTGGTATGGGTGCAAAAGAAATGCTTGATGCCATGAAAGTTAAAGAGGTATCTGTAGAAAATTATCTTTCTAAAACATATACAGAGCCCGTTTATGTTCAGATAGACGTTGAGCATTATAATAAAAGAGAAGACGGGAAATCCTTTGATAAAGATTCGTTCTTTAAAAATCCGAAAAATCACGTTTCAGATTTTGAACGTTTTGCAAAAGCTTCAGATATATTTATTGCAGGTCATTTTTACGGAAATGGTGCCCCGGTAATTCTATCTTCGGAAATGCTTAAAAATCCTGAAAACAGAATTAAAATTGTTGCTGATATATCGTGTGATGTTAATGGCCCAATAGCGTGTACATTGCGTTCGTCTACCATTGCCAGCCCTTTTTATGGCTATCACCCTTATGAGGAAAAAGAAGTAGATGTACATCATCCTTCTGCAATTGTAGTTATGGCTGTCGATAATTTACCATGTGAACTACCTAAAGATGCAAGTGAAGGTTTCGGAGATATGTTCCTGGAAAACATTATTCCAGCATTTTTTAATGACGATAAAGATGGTATACTGTCGCGATCACAGATAACAGATCGTGGTAAGCTAACCGAACGATTTAAATATCTTAATGACTATATAAAAGAGAAAGAAAATGTGCCCCACTTGTAGGGGCATTTTTTATGGATTACTATTAAATTTATTTGAATCTCATTATATAGGATAAACGAATTATAATCTGATAAACAGATAGTAGAAAATCGATATTTTTTTAGCAGATTTATTTGTTGGCTTGATGGTTTATATATGTATATTTAGCAAATTTTATTTTGAAAAACGTACAACTAAAACGTTTTACTAATGGCTTTTTTATTTTTCTTTAAATTAGGAAAAATGATAAATTCAGTATTATTTTAGCGGTCACATTTGCAATAACTAATATCATATAACATTTCATTAACCAAACAAACATTATGAGTTCTGAAAATACGCAAACAAAATGGGGCCAATTTATTCCGTTGGTAACTGTTTTCTTTTTTTGGGGGTTCGTTGCCGCCAGTAATGATATCCTTATTCCTGTATTCCAAAAGGCATTCGACCTAAAGAACTGGCAAAGCCAGTTAGTATCTTTTGCATTTTATATCGCTTATACAGTAGGCTCGTTGATTTACATTGGTATATCTGCAGCTATGAAAAAAGATATTGTCAGTCACCTAGGCTATAAAAATTCATTAGCTTTAGGCCTTACTATTTCTGCGCTTGGTACATTGTTATTTTATCCCGCGGCCAATTTAAGTTCTTTCCCGTTAATGCTTTCAGGTCTATTTATTGTAGCTCTTGGCTTTTCGCTACAACAAACGGTAGCAAATCCTTTGGCAATTGCACTTGGGCCTATTAAAACAGGTTCTCAGCGTTTAACGCTAGCAGGAGGTATTAATAATTTTGGTACTACTATCGGGCCGCTTATTGTGAGTTTTGCAATTTTTGGTTCTGTTGCAGATGCTAACACTAATGTGAGTGTTGAAAGTGTAAAAATTCCATACCTTGTTCTTGGTGTTGCTTTTATCGCAGTGGCCATATTATTAAAATTCTCGTCGCTGCCTAACCATCCGCCACTGGAAGAAAGTGTTGTGGAAGAAGTTGTTGGCGCTAAAACATCTGCTTTGCAATACCCTCAGCTATTAATGGGTATGCTGGCTATATTTCTTTATGTAGGTGTTGAAGTTTCTACTGCAAGTAACCTGCCTGCTTATCTTGAAAAGGATTTAGGTTTTCTTACGCATAATATTGCGCCTTATGTTTCTTTATATTGGGCAAGTATGATGATAGGCCGTTGGAGTGGAGCTGTTGAAGCGTTTACAGATAATAAGTCGATGCAGACATTATTTAAATTTATAGCGCCTTATCTTGCGTTTGGTGTATTCTTAGGAGTGAATGCTTTTATGGGACACGACCTGGCACCATTTTACGTATATGGATTAATAATAATTGTATTGATTCTTGCCGACCTTGCCAGTAAAGGTAACCCTGCAAGAATGTTGCTGCTATTTTCGGCTCTTGGTATTATTGCGATTATTACCGGTATGCTAACAAACGGAATGGTAAGCGTTTATGCGTTTACTAGTGTTGGATTATTTTGTAGTACACTATGGCCATGTATCTTTACACTTGCTGTAAGCGGTCTCGGTAAAAAGACAACTCAGGGAAGTAACTTCCTTGTAATGATGATTATGGGGGGAGGACTTGTAAGTCTTTTACAAGGTGCAGTCGCCGATGCTACAACCATTAAAACAAGTTATATTGTAGGCGTTATATGTTTTGCATACCTTGCTTTTTATGCATGGAGAGTAAAAGGTATATTAAGAAGCCAGGGTATTGACTTTGATAAAAAAATAAGCGGAGGACATTAACATATGTCGATCTAAATATCACAAACGGCTACATTTTGTAGCCGTTTTTTTTATATTTCCTAACATTCTTGTATGCGAAAAGACTTATATTTGAGTAAAATAAAAATGTATTATGAAGAATAAAGTTTTAGCATTGTCACTTTTAGTGGCTGCCTTATCATTTGGATCATGTAATAACAAAAAAGAAACAGTTGAAGAAACTACGGCTACAGAAGTTGTTGATACGACTACAGCTCCTGTAAATGAAACTGCTGCCGATACTACCGCTGTACCAGTTACAACACAGGAGAACAAAGATGGCGATAGTATTGAAGTTACCGGTGTGGTTACAGAAATTAACCAGGGTAAAGATGGCTATACTGCTAAACTAAAAACAGCAGATAACAAATCATATGCTGCAACTATCAGTATTCCCAACCTGGATAACCCTAAACAATACAGAGCTGTAAAAGTAGGCGATAAGATCACTGTAAAAGGCATTGTAACTAATCTGGAGTCGGATGTGCTTATTCGTGTAAAAGAACTTAAATAGTTGTAATTAATATATAAGCGTTGAAACCCTGTCCGGTCCGGACAGGGTTTCTTTTTTGAATGGAATGTAGGGTTGATTGGTTGGATTATTTCCATTCTATTTTTCTGGAGAAATACATTACGGCTCCTAATATGGCAAAAAGACCGATGCTTCCTACAAGCAATGCATAGTTTTCAAGCTGTATTATTACATAGATAAAACTGTATAATGCGCTCAATGCAATAGCTATAAATGTCGGGAATTTAATGTTTTTTAATATTGATACCGAATAAAGGGATATCATCACTACAACCGATAGCCCGGCAATAATATACGCCAGCCTAAAGCTGCTGTGTTCTGTAATCGATATTAATAACGTATAGAACATTACTAACGCAAGGCCAATCATACCATACTGGAAAATGTGAATACTTATTTTGCTTACTGTCTGGATTAGGAAGAACACAAGAAAGGTAAGCCCGATTACAAGAAAACCATATTTGGCAGCACGTTCATTTTGCTGGTACTGATCTACCGGAATGAGGAATTTTACATCAAAAGTATAGGGCTGTAATGATGGTATAGATCCGAAATGCTGTTGTCCGAAAGCTCTGTTAAGGTGCGATACTTTCCAGTCGGCGGTAAATCCTTCTTTAGTTATGTTGCTGCTTTCCGGTAGAAAGTTACCGTCAAAACTTGGCGAAGGCCAGTTCGATTTCATTTTCGCAGTAGTCATTTTACCGATAGGAACAATTTTAATCTGCTCGCTGCCTTTATAGTTTATCTTAAGATCAAAACCGGCATTGTTTGCAATAAAAAGATCTTTTACATTGAAAAGTGGCGTCTCCAGGGAAGATACCGAATCTTTATCGCTTTCTTCCACAGCCGGCTCAAAAGCATATTTCTTTCCGCCTATAGTAATAGTGACCGAACCGGTAATGCTTTTTATGTTGTTTGTTTTTACTACAATACTGGCTTTATCCCACTGGATATTTCCATCGGCAATAGAATGTTTACTGAAATCTGGCAACGGATAATTACCATTAAATGCCATTGCAGAAGTATAAACAACCGACTGGTAATTACTTCTGTTTTTTTGCTGGGTATCTACATTTATATCAGCATTTAATTTGTCCGGAAAAAAATAGGCAAATTTTGTTTCGGCAGATTGTTGCACAATTACTTTACGTGTTGCACTGTCAACAGTCTTAACTTCAGAATAGGAGGTGTAGGGCACTTTTAATATCGGGCCATACATATACACGTTTTCTCCCCATTTGTAGTTTATCTCGCTGATGACTTCTTTTTGGCGTTCGGCTCTTTCAAAAATAAGGCTTTTAACGTACTGAAGCGGTATAAGCAATACCAGTGTTAGTAAGCCGACCATTAGTATTTTTGCGGTACTCGACTGGAAAAAGCCCGGGTTGTTATCCGGCTGATTGATGGGGCTTGTGTGAAGGTTGTGATTTGTTTCCATAATTGTATTTGGTTTTAGTTTTATAAAATGATTTGTTTAGTCAAATAAGTACTATCCGAAAGGCTAACTTGTTGCAATGGATAAGTGGTTTCCATAATTAAAATATCAATGAGAAAATGTAATAGTAAAGCAGTGCGATCGGAATATTGAGAAGCATTACAGACGCTCTTAGGAGTAACCGTTTTTGGTATTTTTTCTCAATGAAAGAGAATAGTATAAAAACTGCTAATGCTAAAACATTAAGTACAATTGCCAGTTGTAGGTAGTAATATCCAATTAGCGCCACACCAATATGTTGAAAAACTATATATAACAATAATAGGGATGTGCCCAAAATGAGGCTTACTTTAAATATCTGAACAGGTAATGATAGCAACCATTGTATCTGTACAGGGAGAGATTCTTTCTCCATAATGTTATCGTATTAAAAATGTGTCTTTTATTCTTTGCAGCGGTAAGTGAAGCATCCTAAAATGATCCAGGTCATAGAAGCGTAGTGCATGTTTACCATCAAGATATTTGCTGTAGAAATATTTTATATGCTGAGGGTACAATAGCGTACCTGTGCACACAATAAAAAGCGTTTTTAAAGCCAGGTCGCCGTTGCCAAACAGATAGCAGTACATAGCAATTTCTTCTTTGTTAGATGTTTCTTTTGTGATGAGTACACGATGAATATCGGTTAGTTCCGGCTGCGGGTCTGCCTCATAACTATTCCTGAATAGAAAACTCCCCAGATGAAAACCTAAGGTATCTTTTGGATAACTGATTAATTCATCCATTGTAATCTTTGCTTTTTTGCCATTAATAAATGTGCTAATGATGTTGCTGATGTTTTTCATTTACGATTGATTTTTACTTTGAAATTCAAAGTGTATTTATAAATTTTTTTTAGTTCTGGGAGTATGGTATAAGTTGAATAAAAGGAACATTAAAGTACCAAAGCCGAGTGTTATGCCCCAGGCGGGTTTGCAGGTTTCAGAACTTGTAAGGCTACAAAGTATATCTATAGTAAGGGTATACGGTTTTTGGAGGATGTCCCAACTGTTATACCTAAGAAAACGGCCTATATACATGCCGAATCCGCAGAGCAGGCATACAGCACCCATAATAATCCAAGTGGTAGCGTTGCTAAACCGTTTGGCAAAAATTTTAAACATGTCTTTCATAGAGGCCACCCCAAACAGCATACCTGTAATAGAGAAAGAGGCTATAAGTAAAACATCAAACCAAAATGGAATGGGTGTTTCTCTTCTAAGATGTACAAAATCGGTTATTATGTAGGGAGCGTTTGGCAGCAACAATAGCCAACATACCAGAGCAGGGTAAAAGTAATACCACTTGTTCTGAAGGATCTTCTTATTTTTTATAATACCTGTAAAGACAAGTGGGGTATAGGCTAAAAACAAGTTCCATATAAGGAAAAAGTAAAATATAGATTGTGTAAGTTTAGCTCTTACCAATAATAGTGCTAAGCAAAAAGCTGTTAATGCAAACAACATACAATGCCTGCCTAATGTTTTAATAATGATATTGTTATTCATAATTTATTTTGTAAAGTACTTTGTATTTCAAAGTATATGGATAAAAAAATAGGTTTAACTTTTCTGTATTAATTTTTCAAGCGCATCAATATGATCTTTAAAGGCTTTACGGCCCTCTTTAGTAACCATATAACGGGTATTTGGCTTTTTGCCTATAAATTGCTTTTCGATCATAATATAGTGTTCAGCTTCAAGGGCTTTGGCATGGCTTGCCAAATTGCCATCAGTTACTCCCAGCAGTTCTTTAAGGGTGTTAAAATCGGCATATTCATTAACCATAAGAATCGACATGATACCCAGGCGTATGCGATGGTCAAAAGCTTTGTTTATATGTTGTAATATGTTTTTCAAACTTATTGGTTGCGGTCGTATTTAAAATGCATTACAGTACCGTATATAATATGGCATACGCCAAAGCCTAATGCCCAGAATTCCAGTCCATAGCCCATAAAGGCAGTTGCCACAAGCCCAATAGCTATTATAGTAAGCCCAAGGTAACGAACGTCCCTAACTGTATATTTACTTGCATTAATAATGCTAAGGCCGTAAAACAATAATGTAATAGGGGCAATAAGTCCGTAGTAATGATTGCGCAGCAAAAGTACAGCAAAGATACCACCTGTTACTAGTGGTATAAGAAAATTAATAACAAGACGCTTAGATGTAGCGTTCCAAATGGTTTCCTGCTGTTTCTTCGCCTTTCTCAACGTGAGTATATAAGCGGTAACTACCGAAAGCACAAACACAGCCGCTGCAATAAGAATCATTAATTTGAAAGAAGTGCTTTCCAGGGTAATATAGCTGCCGTAATTAAAATCATAAATGCGATGTACAGCATATGCCCCGATAAGCGCGTAGATGCCTGCCATGATACCTGCCATTCCGCTTAACGAAAGAAACTGCGATGACCTGTCCATCATTTTCTTTATGTCCTGAATGTCCTTTAAATAGTTTTCCATGTAAAAGTACTTTGAGTTACAAAGTAAATTAGAAAATTTGAATTGACAATGCGCTGCATCAAATTTTTTGTGAAATAAAAAAGGACAGCCAATGCTGTCCTCTTAATATAAGTTTTATTTACGGAGTATTTGATTAAGCCAAATTAGAATTGGTTAATGGTTTTTCTGATTGCTACCAGTTTTTCCATAAGGCCTTCAAAGTAATCAAGGTGAAGCATGTTTGCACCATCGCTTTTTGCATTAGCCGGGTCAAAGTGAGTTTCAATAAAAATTCCGTCTACGCCAACAGCTATACCAGCTTTAGCAACCGTTTCAATCATATCCGGCCTACCGCCTGTAACACCAATAGTCTGGTTAGGTTGTTGCAGTGAGTGGGTAACGTCTAACACTGTGGTAGCAAATTGCTGCATTGTAGGGATACCCCTGTAGTCAACAATCATGTCCTGGTAGCCAAACATAGTACCACGATCGGTCACCATTACATTCTCGTTATTTGAATCCAATACTTTCTGAACTGCGTGTTTCATACTTTCCGGGCTCATAAACTGACCTTTTTTAAGGTTTACCGTTCTTCCGGTTTCAGCAGCTGCAACCACAAGGTCGGTCTGGCGAACAAGGAATGCAGGTATCTGAAGTATATCTACATACTGTGCGGCAAGAATTGCATCCTGCTCTGTATGAATATCTGTAATAGTAGGAACACCAAACGTTTCAGAAACCTTACGTAATATTTTTAATGCTTTTTCATCGCCAATACCTGTAAAGCTATCAACACGCGAACGGTTTGCTTTTTTAAATGAGCCTTTAAAAACATAAGGTATCTGTAACCTGCTTGTTACTTCAACTGTTTTTTCGGCAATGCGCAGTGCCATTTCCTCACCTTCAATGGCACATGGCCCTGCAAGAAGGAAAAAGTTACCGCTATCTGTATTTTTAATTTGTGGTATATTCTGTAAGTTCATTGTTGTGTTATAATTTAGTGCAAAGATAAAAATAAAAAGACTCCGCTGTACAGGGAGGCTATAGAGTCTGTTTATGGTGCTATCGGCTTAATACTTAGTCCCTGTGGGGCTACAACCTTACCTTTTTCATAAAGATTGATGTATATTTTTTTAGGAGTAGAAAGCCCATTCCACGTAACTTCATAAATATCAAGTATCCCGGCACCCATCTCGTTTTTTTTAGATGGGAAGGGGCAGCAGCTATCAACTTTTTTATAAACCAAAGCCTGGCCTTCCGGACCTGCAAGTGCACCAAAGAAACGTTTAACGTTTATTTCTGCAGCAGTTACAGGCAAAAAACCCAGGTTTACAGGATAGTCCTGATCATAGGCATATTTCCTGCTGTTACTGGTTTCTGTTATTATAAAATTCTTCTCTTTATTAAGTGCAGGCATAATGGCATTATCATCGATATTTTTGATGGTATTTCTTGTACTTACGCACGAGGTGGAAACAAATGCCATTGCAAGAAGGGAAATAAGCAGGTACTTTTTCATAGGTTGATAAATTGTACATCAAATGTAATAATTTTTGTGGATGTTTTTATGTGTGGGTCTGAAGTCCGATGAGTGTCTTGAGTCTATTGTCTAATATCTACCATCTAATATATTATTACTAATCCTGAATTGTTACTTTTGTAAAAAATAAAACCAATATGGAGAGTTTATACGGTACCTGGCCGTGGTATGTGTCGGGATTCCTGATTGGGTCGGTTATGCTGGCTCTTATTTATTTCGGAAAAACATTCGGAATGTCGTCCAACCTGCGTACTATGTGTACCATACTCGGGGCAGGCAAAACAAGTGATTTCTTTAAATTTGACTGGAAAACACAACGCTGGAACCTTGTTGTTGTACTCGGTGCAATGATAGGCGGATATATTGCAGTACATTTTTTAAGCGATCCTTCTCAGATGGTTGAGCTTAACCCTAAAACGGTAACCGAATTACAGGCAATGCATATTGATGCGCCAAATGGTAAATTATTGCCGGATGCCCTAACAAGCGCAGAAGCACTACAGTCGCCTAAAATATTAGGTATCTTATTGTTGGGCGGATTATTGGTTGGCTTTGGTACGCGCTATGCCGGAGGATGTACTTCAGGCCATGCAATAACTGGGCTAAGCACGCTGCAGTTGCCATCGCTTATTGCGGTAATAGGATTTTTTATTGGCGGTCTTATTATGTCATGGCTGCTTTTACCTCTATTTTTTAATTAAGATCTTCTCATGAAATTTATAAAATATTTACTGGTAGGTATCGTATTCGGTATCGTACTTACAAAATCAGAGGCGGTATCATGGTACCGTATTTACGAGATGTTCCATTTTCAGTCGTTTCATATGTTCGGAATAATTATGACAGCTGTTGTCGTTGGAACTATCGGAGTGCAAATTATCAAGCGTAACAATATTAAGGATGTTAGCGGAGAACCAATTGTTTTTCCTGATAAGAAAAAAGGCTTTAGCAACTATTTTGTTGGAGGTACATTCTTTGGTTTGGGCTGGGGACTTATAGGCACATGCCCGGGACCAATGTTTATTCTTGTAGGCGCCGGTTTCTACGGAATAGGAGTAGTATTGCTTGGTGCTTTAGTGGGAACTTACATTTATGGTTTACTTAGAAATAGACTGCCTCATTAGGATGGATAATTTTGATGGAATGACTGTAAATGAAAGATTATATGTTGGTGGACTGATTGATAAATTTGACCTTGCCGTTAGAAATAGACAACATGAAGAAGTTAGGGAAATACTTTTAAAGGTTCATGTTGATGAAAGCTCTATCAAGGAAATTTTAAAGAATATATAAAAACAAAAAGGGTAGAAGCTTAAAACCTCTACCCTTTTTGTTTTTATATAAAATTGTGTACTACTTATTGAGCCAGCTCACCAGGTCATAAAAGTTCTGAGGAGCAACACCGTGCCCGGCATTGTACTCGTGGTATTCTACATCCAATCCTAAATTCTTAAGGAATTCCGGTGCTTTACGCGCCCATTCAATTGGGATAACCTGGTCTACTGTTCCGTGGGAAATAAAGAAGCGTACTTTAGATGCGTCTTCAGCATGAAGGCTTTTGCCTACGATATCCATGTTTAAATAACCGCTAAGGGCTAAAACGCGTTTCACTTTTTCAGGATAGGTAAGTGCAACAGCGTAGCTTAATATGGCACCCTGGCTAAAACCTGCAAGTGTTATATTATCTTTATCTATTGGATATGTTGCTATAAGCTCATCGATAAATTTTACAATAAGGTCACGTGATTCAGCAGCCTGCTTATCGTCAGAGAACTTATTCATGTCGTTGTCAAACGTAATGGCATACCATGCATGGCCGCTGTATTGCGGCAGGTTATATGGCGCCCTTGCTGAAACAATAAAGTATTCATCGGGTAATTGTGCTGCAAAAGAGAAAAGATCTTCCTCGTTGCTTCCGTAGCCGTGTAATAGTAGTAGTAATGGATTTTTATCCTTTTTAACTTTTGGTTCTCTAACGAGATGGTGTAACGATAAATCCATGTATTATAATCCTTTGAATAATTTTTGAAAAAGTGGTCCTAAAAGAGGTACCTCATTCATTCTGCCGGATACCGCTCCTAAAAAGCCATACATCCAAAGAATGAAAAAGAAAATATAAAATGCAGATGATACCATCCAGCTGTTAAATGTTCCTACAGGATAGCCCAGGGCAAAAAACAGCAATACTAAACCCAGAGACTGCCTGATGTGAAAAGACGCAAATGTGCTTCTCTTTTCTATATCGCTATTCATTACCATCGCAATAATACAGCCTATAATTGTTAGATAGGCTATAATCGCGTTATTCTTTCCTCTTTCTAAATCGGTTATTTTATTATTCATTCAAAAGTAATTTTCCCTGGTTGTAAATTCCGTAAGCTTTGCCTTTAAGTGTTTGTCCTAAAAAGGCTGAGTTTTTCGACTTCGATTTGATATCTGATTTTGTAAATGTCCAGTTTGTTTCCGGATTGAAAAGAGTGAACGATGCAGCAGCACCCTCTGTAATGTCATGGTTTGCAAAACCGAATACAACTTTACCGGCAGTGAATTTATCAACGATAACTTCAAGCGGAAGTATAGTTTGTAATGCTCCAAAAGCACTTTCAAATCCTATAGTACCATCTTTAGCAAGATCAAACTCCAGCTTTTTATTTTCGATATCAATAGGATTGTGATCTGATGTAATGATATCTATTGTTCCGTCAAGAACAGCATCAATAAGTGCTTTTCTTTCGCTGTCAGGGCGTAGCGGAGGCATAACTTTATAACGGGTGTCAAAGTCGGTAAGTACTTCATCCGTTAGTATCAGGTTGTGGATAGCCACACTGCATGTTACATTAAGTCCCTTGGCTTTTGCCTCACGAATCAGCTGAACCGATTTTGCAGTAGAAATAGTAGGTATGTGCATTTTACCACCTGTATATTCTAGTATGTAAAGATTACGTACTATCTGCAGTTCTTCTGCAAGGGTAGGGATACCCTTAAGCCCTAAACGTGTGCTAACAATACCTTCGTGCACAACACCTTTACCTTTAACATTGCTATCTTGTGCGAAAGCAATAACCAGTCCGTTGAAGTCCTGAACGTATTGCAGGGCAATCTTTAGGATACCTGCATCAGTAATCGATTTATTATAGTCACCAAAAGCAATAGCCCCGGCATTTTTCATGTCAAAAAGTTCAGCAATATCTTTACCTTCACTATTTTTAGTCAGTGCCCCAATCGGGTGAAGTTTTGTTGCAGCGTGAGCCGATTTGGTAAGCAGGAAACTAATATCTGCCTGTCTTTCTGCTACAGGTGTACCTGTTGGTTGCAGGGCAATATCGGTAAATCCGCTTTCAGCAGCCACGTTAAGTCCGTTTGCAATGGTCTCCCTGTCTTCATAGCCGGGTTCGCCAAGGCTAACCGAACTGTCAAACCAGCCTTTAGATATGTGAAGGTTATCTAGTTCTATAGTATCAAAACCATCTTCGGTGATGTTTTTGCCAATCTTTTTTATGATGCCGCCTTCAACCTGTATGTCTACAGCCTGCTTGTGGTGCACACTGTCTTTATCTATAATAACGGCGTTTTTGAAAATCAGGTTCATTTTATAAATTTTTGGATAAAAAGTTCAACTAATAGGAAAATCAATGTACCAATAATGAACCATTTCCACAGTTCACTGGCAGTCCTTTCCGATTTAATATCATTGTATACCGTTGCCACAGAATCGGCTTCGGTAAATTTACTGGCAAGAGCTTTGTTTTGCAGGGCAAGGTTACTTTCTGTCCTGGCATGGTTAAAGCTAATATTCTTTAAATTCTGGTCATTTTTGTATACGGCAAAGTTACCGGCTTCTTCGGGATAATCACCAAAAGAAAGCTTTACTTTATTATTCAGCAATTGCTGCATCGGTATAAAGTCGGTCTTTTCGTTTTTAACTGTCAGCACTTCATCCTTAGATAACAAAGCATCAAGCAGTAGGTTTTGGTTTTCACCGATAGTTATCGCGCTGATACCCGTTTTACCGCTATTTTGTGCCATGTTATAAAACGTAGGTACAATAAGGGGAGAGTTCTGGAAGTTACTATTGGTTTTGTTTATCGCAGCAGTAAATACATATACATTACCAAGCTTGTTGCTTAGTGAGGCTAAAAACGGAGTCTGGTCATCATAGCTTAGTACAGGTAATACATTTCCACTAAGTGTAAAACCTGTGGTTGCTTTAGGGTATTGAAAGTTATCTGTTTTCTTTTCAAACACCGTTGCATAAAGCGGATGGTTAAAAGCAATTTTAGTGATCTGTCTTTCGTTGCTGTTTGCGTTTTTAAACTGGCTACCGCCAAAAGCGCCCATCAGGCTGTTCAGGTTCTGTATACCGCTGTCTGCTGCCGGAATGATTACTACATTACCGCCTTTAGCATAAAATGTTTTAAGCGTAGTAATAAGTGCCTGCGGAATATCTTTAATTTCATTTAGGATAATTGCATCCTGCTTTTCAAGATTGTTATAATCGAGTGTGCGAAGTTCTGATGAAGTGAAATTAAAGTCATCGTCGGTATAGATCCTAGAAAGGAAATTATTCTTAGCCGCGTCGCCAATAGCAGTTACGTTAGATTTCTGTGGTTTGGAAATACTAAAGTAATAATTGTTGTCATATGTAAGGCTATTGTCATTTATTGACACATAGCCGTGAAAATCTTTTTTCGGAATGGTAAACGTTCCCGATTTTTTATTGGTGTCAAACTTTACGATAGTTTTCGCCGTAAGGCTGCTGCCATTATATAATGCGATAGGAACATCATTTTCAACATCACCAAATGCTTCCATGTCTACTTTTATCTCATAAAAGTTATCCATTACCTGAGAGATGTAAACACTGTCAATAGCTACATTATTAGTGTTTTCTGCTTCGGGTACTATAAAATAAGTAGGGGAGCTGCTGTTGAATTTTGAGATATTCTTACTGTCAAGATTAACAGCATCGGTAATTACTACAATATCTTTTCCGCTGTTTGGGTTTTTTGCTTCAGCTTTCGTTAAAAGAAAATCAGGACGAAAAGGCACATCACTATACGTAAGATTCTGTAAATCTTTCTGTATCGATTTTATGTCGGTATCCCACCAGGCGTTGGTATTTGTAATAAGCGAGAATTGCTGATTTTCGGGCGTGTTTTCAAGAATGTCCTGAACGGCGCGCTTTAAAAGTTCGCCCTTACTGCCTTTTGCCTGCATAGAGAATGAGTTATCCAGCAGGATCACCATTTCATTACCTTTATTATTATCGTCTTTTGCTTTAAAGAAAGGTTGTGCAAAAGCTACAATAAGGCAGGCTAGTAATAGCAAACGCGTTGCCAGCAAAAGCCATTTTTTAATTTTAGAGCTCTTACGGGTTTGCATGCTGAGTTCCTTCAGGAAGCGTACATTGGTAAAATATTCTTTTTGGAAACGGCGCAATTGAAACAAATGGACCAGAATGGGAATTGCAAGCAGGAAAAGAAAGTATAGAATTTCCGGGTGTTTAAACTGCATTTCGTTTGAAAGTTTGTCAAAAATACAAATTTTTATTCTAAACAGCATAGCAATTATGCTCCATAAATTTCACATAATATTTAAATACTTTACTTTTGTTATCACTAATTTGCAAAGAATGAAAATAGCCAAAATACTACTATTGCTTGTGTTTATGAATGTTAATGCTCAGGATAACTATAACCTTGTTATTGGAACTTATACTAATACTTGCGAAAGCAAAGGTATCTATGTGTATGATTTTAACGTGAATACACTTGTCTTCAAAGAAAAAAACGCAACCGATAAAGTTGTTAATCCAAGCTACCTTAGTGTAAATGCAGCTAACAATGTTATTTACAGTGTTAATGAAGACGGCGATAAAAGCGAGGTTACTTCTTTTAAATATACTCCGGCTAACGGAAAATTAAGCCAGCTTAACAGGAGAGACGCAGAAGGAGCCGACCCTTGTTATATTATCAATGACGATAAAAATGTAATTGTTGCCAACTACACCGGCGGCAGTATTGCTGTTTTTGGTAAAAAGAACGATGGAAGCCTTACCGATGCTAAGCAGGTGATAAAGCACACAGGCAGCAGTATTAATAAAGAGCGTCAGGAAAGTGCACACGTACACATGGTGTATTTTTCTCCCGATAAAAAATATGTTTTTGTAAACGATCTTGGTACCGATAAGATCTATATATATAATTATCACCCTGAAGCAGGCGATAAACCACTTACACTCAAGGAAACTGTAAGTGTAAAACCGGGCAGTGGCCCAAGGCATCTTGTTTTTAACCCTAACGGGATTTTCGTTTACCTGCTTAATGAGCTTACCGGTACGCTGCATGCGTATAGCTACATCAACGAGAAGATGGAACTTATCCAGGAAGTAAGCCTTACCCCGAAAGAATTTGTTGGGATGAATGGCGGGGCGCATATTCAGTTCTCTAACGATGGTAAATATTTATATGCAACCAATAGGGGAGATGCGAATTCAATATCAGTATTTAAAGTGCACAGTAACGGAAAAGTAAACCAGGTACAGCAGATAAGTACTCAGGGTAGTGGTCCGCGTAACTTTACTATAGATCCTACCGATAATTATGTTTTAGTAGCTAATCAGAATACCAATAACATAATTATTTTTAAAAGAGATAAAACTACAGGGATGCTTACAGATACTACAAAGAAAATTGAATTGTGTTCTCCAGTATGCCTGATCTTTACGGCTAACAAATAATTTTGATAGTTGCCATTTTTCTTATAGCGGATGCACTAAGGCTTTTGACAATTGTTTTTGCATTAGCATTATTTACAGCGGTTATACTAACGTTGCTTTTATGGTATGCACTTAAAGATAGGCTTAAAGGTTTTTGGTGGACGGCATTGCTATTTATAGTGGTACTTGTTTTCCTGCTACTTTTAGTTTTTACGCAATTTTTATAATGTTATTGCTGTAATAATTCGGGTATATAAAAGTCAAAAATGCAATATACCACGTTTTCGTTTTTCATTTTTGTTAACATATAAGTCATTTTAAAAGAAAAATGCCAGTATTTATACTTTAGGGTGTTGAATTATTTTCAATGCCCTTATTTTTTTTAGAATAATTTAAAAGTTGATTACCGTCAAGGTCAATCGCTATTAAATTTATAATTTGTGCGTCCAAAATAACATCTATTAATGAGTACTTCAACACAAAAGAATCAGAAGCCAAATTACACGGTTCCGCTGATTACAATCACACTTTTATTCTTCATGTGGGGTTTTATTACCTGTATGAATGACATATTGATACCCTACCTTAAAAAACTGTTTGAGCTTACCTTTTTAGAGTCTATGCTTGTGCAGTTTTGCTTTTTTGGAGCTTACTTTTTAGGCTCACTAGCGTACTTTATCGTATCTAATGCATATGGTGACCCGATAAACAAAGTTGGCTACAAAAACGGAATCATAAGCGGTATCATCGTTTCTGCATTAGGTTGTGTATTGTTTTTCCCTGCAGCTACATTTTCTGTTTACGGACTGTTTTTAGGAGCACTATTCGTATTAGGGTTAGGCTTTACTATCCTTCAGATAACGGCAAATGCTTATGTTTCGCTTTTAGGAAGTGAAGACAGTGCTTCTAGCCGTCTTAACATGACACAGGCTTTTAATGCGTTTGGAACGACTATCGCGCCGATATTAGGAGGTTTCCTTATCTTCGGCTCAAGCCAGGATCATGAAATAACTGCCGAAGCCACACGTGTACCATACCTTGTATTTGCAGGTATCTTATTATTGGTTGCCCTGTTAATCTATAATGTAAAGCTGCCATCATTCCAGGCGGAAGAAGAAGGAGTTGAAACTAATGGCTTAGGTGCTTTAAAGTTCCCTCAGCTTAAATTAGGTGTACTTGGTATATTCTGCTACGTAGGAGGTGAGGTTGCTGTAGGTAGCTTTATAATCAGTTTCCTTGAAAAAGATTACATCATGGGATTAAGCGAAGCGGTAAGTAAAAACTATTTAGCTGTTTACTGGGGTGGTGCTATGATAGGTAGGTTCTTAGGTGCTATATCTTTAAATCACAGCTTAAGCCAAACCAAAAAATACCTGTTTATGTTGGTAACGGCTGCTTTGGTGTTTCTTCTTATTTATAGTGTAGTTGATCTTACATTCGGTCAGTTAAGTTTCTTCCTTGTATTTATCGCCCTTAACTTTGTGGCATTCATGATAGGAAAATCGGCTCCGGCCAGAACACTTGCAGTGTTTGCGACCATTAACGTAGCACTGTTATTATCGGCTATGTTTAACGAAGGCGAAATGGCAATGTACAGTATATTAGGTATAGGTATATTTAACTCTATTATGTTCTCTAACATTTATACGTTAGGTATCTCAGGGCTTGGTAAATACACCAGCCAGGGATCGTCATTACTTGTAATGGCAATATTAGGAGGTGCATTGGTTCCGGTTATTCAGGGAGCTATTGCCGATTCTGATCCTGTTTACGGTGTACAGCACTCGTTTATTGTACCGGTATTTTGTTACCTGTACATACTTTTCTTTGGTATTTACTGCTCAAGAAAACTTAAGAATGTAGAACATGCATCTAATGCTTCAGGGCATTAATACTGCAATCATCATATACTAAAAATGCCGCTCATTGAGCGGCATTTTTTGTTTGTATCTAAAAGAAAAGCACTGCGATTGCAGTGCTTTAAACTAAACTTTCTATTTGTCTTTATCTTTTCTCTTTTTGTCACGGGCTCTTTCAACACCACGGTTACGTGATTTTGTTTTGCGGGGTTTCGTTTTGCCCGGTCCGCCAAGGTTAACTTTCTTATTCTTATCTTTCTTTTCATGAAAGCCACCTGTAGATTTTTTAGGCGCTTTAATCAGGACTTTCATTTTTACTTTGTCCTTTTCGAAATCAAGCATACGCTCGGCGATTTCAAGGCCTTCAGGAAGTTCGAGGAATTCAACCTCTTTTTCCATCAGTACTTCTGCCTGCACCTCAATATCTTCTTCAGATGGAGCTATAAAGCTAATCGCGATACCTGATTTATCTGCACGACCTGTACGTCCAATACGGTGAATGTACTGTTCAGGTGCTTCTGGGAACTCCATATTAATAACATGGGTAATATCAGAAATATCGAGTCCACGTGCCATTACATCTGTAGTAATAATACCTCTTAGTTCTCCTTCCTGAAAAGAAGCCATAGTATTTAACCTGTAGTTCTGAGATTTATTGGAGTGAATAACCCCAAATTGTCCCGGGAAATCCTCAAGTGAATCGGCTACAAGATCGGCAGTTCTTTTATTGTTTACAAAAACCAATACACGCGAAATACTTTCGTCGTTTTGTATAAGGTTTTTAAGCAGGTTTACTTTTGTAAGGAAGTTAGGTACACGATACCCAAGCTGTTCAATCTGGTCAAGCGGTGTACCACTAGCTGCCAGTGAAACTTCTTCAGGAAAATCAAAGTAATCATTAAGCATGTCATCTACTTCATCGGTCATTGTTGCCGAGAAAAGGATGTTTTGCCTTTTAGATTTCATCATTGCCAAGATCGACTGAACCTGTACGCGGAAACCAAGATTCAGTATCTCGTCAAACTCATCAATAACGAGTTTCTTTACCTCGTCAAAACGTACAACATTATCAAGTGCAAGATCCATCATCCTTCCGGGCGTACCCACAAGAATATCTACACCTTCGTAAACTCTTTTCTTTTGAGTATTAATATTTACGCCGCCATATACACCAAGTGTACGAACCGACATAAATTGGGTAAGTTTTTCAACTTCTTCCACCACCTGAACAACAAGTTCACGGGTAGGAACAACAATTACTACACGTGGTACGTGTATATCGGCGAACTTCCACTGCTTAAGTATCGGCAATAAGTAGGCAAAAGTTTTACCTGTACCTGTTTGTGCAATACCCATCATGTCCCTACCTGAGAGTATAACCGGCATAGCCCTTAGCTGAATAGGCGTAGGGGTAGTGAAGCCGAGCTCGTCAATGGCTTTTTGTAGTGCTTTTGGAAGGTCTAAATCGTGGAATGTGGCCATGTAAATGCTATATTTTGTGCAAAGATAGGCATTTTAAGCCGAAGCACCGCCGGATAGCCTTATTACAACGTGGTTATGGACAGAAGTAAATTAACAAAACCTTTTCAAAATTTGAATTTTAGCATGCTATCTTAGCTATATAAATTAACAGCCATGTCAGAATTCGTAGTAATAGGAAACAATATTTCAACAGCCACAATCAGGGATTATCTCTTTGCAAAAAAGATAGATAAAGGCGATTCACTGGTACTTAATGTCACAGATTATGAAAATATTCTTGATGAGATAAGAAACTCGGATGAGCCAATAGATATTCCTGTAAATGTTTTGGGAGTCCTGCTTATAAAAGATACATCAGGAGATGTGCCGGCAGGAAAAGTACAAATAGTAAAAAACGAACAGTTATAAAAAACGGCATTCTTACTTACTTTTATAAATCGTGAAAAAGCTTCGTAGTAGTGCCCGAAGCTTTTTTTATGCCCGTAAATTAACTATTCAATAAAAAAATATAAAATGATAAACGAGAATTTTAAGCCCGTAAAACAGGCTTTTGAGAAAGCCGGGGTAGATGTTAAAAAGGCCGAATTCAGTATTACGGAATACTCACTGAATACAGACCTGAGCTTTAAATTTGAAAATCTGGGTGAGTTGCTGCGTTTCCTGGAAGTGTCTGCACATTCAGAAAAATTTAAGGCTATAAACGCTATGCTTGTTGATTCAGGTATTGATCCTAATAATTTTTTCTATGTGAATTTCTATAAACAAAAGGTTGCCGAACTATAATTTAAAAATACATTTTTATGGATTTAGGATATCTAAAAATAAAGATTGACATAAAGACGGAGCACGACGATGCTAAAAAGAAATATAACTTTAAGAAGAAAGAGCTTAAAAAAGATGAAGTTAAAAAGGTGTTTGAAGGTTTTAAGGAGTTCTTTAAGAATGACGGCCATTTTAAATTCAAAGAAAATGAACATAGCATAGTTGCCGAATATAAAGACCATGGCGTTAAACTGGACATGGATATCTATAAAAATATAGATAACGATGATTTTAACCTTAACGGTACAATTGAGACTTATGATGAAGAGGTCTTTGAATTTGTTGTAGAAGGTGTTTGTAATAGCGATTATACTTTACAGCCTGCATTTGTTGACGAACAAGAAAGAATGGTACATGAAACCCGATATTATAAAGACTTTATCGATGATGAAATAACCTATACTTTTCAATACAGGATAACAGGCAGAGAAGAGGTTTATTCAAGCATGCAGGAATTTATGCTTGCATTGTGAGATAATTTTCCGCCAAATAATACGTTAATATAGCATATAATGATTAATTTTGCCCTTGTAAAACAATATGAAGGAGCATTGCAAGTTATTATTATTTGCACTAATGGTGGTGAGCGCTTTTATACTATTTAAATATCGTCCCCCCTTTTACAACTAAACAAACGTTATTTATCTTTAAAGGTTAAGAAAGGACATGAAATTATTTTCTCTAATATTATCTCTAATAGTATTTTTTGGCGCACTGTATTTTTTTGCCATTAAAATTGCCTATGTAAGCACGCTCGATGATGTAATTTATATTTCATTATTAATAACACTTATGGCTATATGTGTTATCGGAGTAATTATCAACTGGGAGTTTTTCAGGAAACGAAAAAAAAATAAACTGATATTGTTTGTCACAAACAATTACTCTAAAAAGAATAAATAAAAAAAACCGCAATTGCGGTTTTTTTTGTGGGTTGTTATTTCTTATCTACTACAGGTCGGTTTTCTCTGTTAGCAAGCTCCCAGGCAGTAACAAATGCCAGTTGAGCCCTTTTACTAAGTAAATCATATTCAATTTTATCAGGGGTATCACCTGGTTTATGGTAATCGGCATGTACGCCGTTAAAGTAAAATATAATAGGAATACCTTTTTTAGCAAAGTTGTAATGGTCAGATCTGTAATAAAACTGATTAGGATCATTATCCGCATTAAAGGTATAATCCAGATTCAGGTTCGTATACTTTTTATTAGCTTCCTCATTAATATTATGAAGGTCTGTACTCAATCTGTCAGAACCGATAACATACACGTAGTTGCCATTATCTTTATGAGCATCATCACGGCGTCCTATCATATCAATATTAAGGTCGGCAATAGTGTTGCTTATTGGGAACAAAGGATTTTCAGAATAGTATCTTGACCCGTGCAGCCCGTGCTCTTCGCCGGTAACATGAAGGAACAATATAGAGCGTTTGGGTCCGTAACCGTCTCTTTTAGCCTGCATAAATGCCTGTGCGATTTCAAGTAGCGCTACAGTACCCGATCCGTCATCATCAGCACCATTATACACCTCGCCGTTTTTCATACCCACATGATCGTAGTGTGCAGAAATTACAAGTACTTCATCAGGTTTTTCAGAACCCTCAATATATGCCCAGATATTTTCTGAATTGCCCAGTTTGGGGCTAAACTGCCTTTGCATAAATTCTGCTGGTACAGTCTGGTAAAAATCTTTTGCGCCTTTAGGGAAAGACATACCTTCTGACTTATATTGTTCTATCAGGTATCTTCCTGCCTTTTTCTGACCTTCGGTACCTGTGTCGCGACCCTGCATTTCGTCTCCGGCAACAATGTATAAATGTTTTTTAAGGTCTGAAGCCGAAATGGTGTTCATGTATTTATTTACATCGGCTTTGGCGTAATCCTTCTTTTTTGAAGTCTGCGAACCCGCACACGATATAAAGAGGCTTGATGCTATTGCGAGCACACATAATCTTGTCATAGATAAAATTTTATTGATAACGTAAATATAAGTTTTTAATGCATATTTAATACAATATACATTAAAGTAACTACACAAATTATTGCAATGCAAATAAAGTTAATGATAAACAGGACTATACTTTTGATTCTGGAAATAGCCCTTGTTTCACCATAAAATCTTCTATGTGATCTGAAGAAATAAAAGAAGGAATACAGTAAAAAAATAAGGCGTATTATGGTAACGAATGTATTTGCATCTATTGAAAACACATAGCCTAATAGCCAATTTATTACCATAATAATTGTTATTGATAGTAATAGAAAGGAAAAGTAATGTAACGTAAATATTCCGTGATCAAAAAAGTACCAACGTTTTTTTCCATGCATAAGCCATAACCAAAATGCAAAGATAGGCATATATATAAAAAGCACTTTAGGAAGAGTATGAGCCGCCGCAATCATCAGGTCTCTTGTGGATAGGTTATTTTCGCCAACTTTTAAAACCATCTTATTAGAGTAGTATTCATAAAAAGGCATTTTATTCTTATCACTTAAGGAATTTTGTACCGAATCAAGCTGGGTAACAGTATATATCCTTTTATTACCTATATCTAAACCTTTTTCTATTTTAGTACTTTTGTCATGATTTTCAGCTCCATACTTTATCCCATCTCCGGATAGTGTCAGTTCTGTGTCTACATTAGTATCGGCTATTTTATAATCGTGTTCAGCATCCGGTGCCATTATAGCCATTAAAAAGAACGTCACAAAACTTATAAAGATATATAGTTTTACAGGCGGTACATAACGCATTCTGTGGCCGAGTAAATATTCAATCGTAAGTCTTCCCGGACGGAACAAAAGATACTTAATGGTTTTCCAGAAAGCACCATCGTAATGTGTAAGGTCTTCTGCAAAATGCGTTAGCAAATGATGGAAAGATTGTCGTGTCTCTGTATTTTGCTGCCCGCATTTAGAGCAATAAGCAACATCTACAGTATAACCGCAGTTTTGACATTCGTTATCATTACGAAGTTTATGGTGTGACATGTTTTAAGCTTTTGACTGAAATTAAAAAGTTAAAACTATTAAAAATATGTCAATAATGTTTTCTATATTTGAAAAATGATGAAAATAGTATAATTTAGTTTTAAGAAAAAGCCTCCCTTATTACGAGAGGCTTTTTTTACTTTTACTGAGTACGGTTATTTCTTAGGAAATAATTCATCTAAAAACAACTCAAAATGTTGCCATGAACGTTTATCGGCTTTTTCGTTATAAGCAGCACCTTTACTGTTATCGTTACCTGCAGCTTTTTCGGTAAATGCGTGTACCGCATTACTGTAGTAAATCATTTGCCAGTCGGCTTTGCCATCATTCATTTCTTTTTGGAAAGCTTCAATATCTTTTTGAGGAACATGAGGGTCATCGGCACCATGAAGTATTAATACTTTTGGCTGTACAGCGCCGTTTTTTCTAGAAGCATCTTTGCCTAAACCGCCATGAAAACTAACTACACCTTTTACATTGAGTCCGCCACGTGCTGCCTCAAGAGCTCCGGTTCCTCCAAAACAATAGCCAATAACAACAATGTTGTTAGCGTCGGCACCACTTTTAATCAGCTGATCTAAGGCCGCTTTTATTCTTTTTTGGTACGCGTTGTAATCATTTTTATAAAATCCGGACAGCTTGCCTGCATCCTGTGGTGTTTTAGGGTAATTGCCTTCTCCATAAATGTCAGCAATAAACGCATGGTATCCTTCACCGGAAAGTTTTTGGGCAACTTCTGTAGTGTGGTCATTTATACCCAGCCAGGCCGGAAGAATAAGTATACCCGGGTTTTGTTTTAGCGGTTTTGCCGGAACTGCGGCAAAGCCATTTAGTTTCTGCTCGCCTTCTTTATAGGCTACGGGTGTAAGCTGTGCATTTGCATTTATAGCCATAATAGTAAGCAGTAATGCTATTTTTGTTTTCATTGGTAATTGATTTACGTAAATATAAAAAAGAAAGCTTTCATACACAATGGTACGAAAGCCTTCGGTGAATCAAAGTACTAACCTTCAATTAGCTTCTCTGAAGTTCGTGTTTACCTTCTTTAATTTCTTCAACCATTTTTTTGTTGAAAGCAGGCAGGTCGTCCGGAGTACGGCTCGTTACAAGTCCGTTATCCACAACAACTTCTTTATCTACCCAGTTTGCACCGGCGTTTTGTAAATCTTTTTTGACTGACATAAAAGATGTAAGTTCCCTTCCGTCTACCACT
The DNA here is from genome assembly GCA_001708385.1 of Flavobacterium psychrophilum. Classification (NCBI taxonomy): domain Bacteria; kingdom Pseudomonadati; phylum Bacteroidota; class Flavobacteriia; order Flavobacteriales; family Flavobacteriaceae; genus Flavobacterium; species Flavobacterium psychrophilum. Next base: position 4,014,046 of record CP012388.1, read on the forward strand.
TCGGCATTAATAAGTATCTGCGGACCGTGGCATATAGCTGCTACAGGTTTTTTCTCATCAAAGAAGGACTTAACAAATGCAATAGCATTATCATGTCTCCTTAAAAGGTCGGGGTTTATAACACCTCCGGGTAGTACAAGTGCATGGTAATCGCCAGATGATACTTCATCCAGAGTATAATCAACCTCATATGCTTTGCCCCAGTCTTTTTCTGCCCATGCTTTTATAGTACCGCTTTTAAGGCTTACGATATCTGCTGTCCAGCCTTGCTGTTCAAGATATTCTTTTGGCGATTTTAGTTCGCTTTCCTCAAAACCGTCTGTTGCCAATATTGCTACTCTCTTGCTCATAGTTGTAATTTTTTGTCGTTAATAATTCAGTGATTATAAAATTACGTTTCGATGCCCGTGATTACTGATAAGGCTGTATTAAAGTTGTGCTAATGTTTGTTAATGAGATACATATCATCACTAATTTAGGATGATAATTTTTAACACCTTATGAAAGATATATTCGAGTGGAAGCGCTTGTTGTTTAACGACCTCCCTTTTCAGTTTTTAATAGAAGTAATATTCCGTACCATAATAATGTTTACGGTCGTACTGTTAACATTAAAATTTGCGGGTAAAAGAGGAGTAAAGCAGCTGTCTATTTTCGAAGTTGTTATTATTATCTCTTTAGGGTCTGCTGCGGGCGACCCAATGTTTTACGAAGATGTTGGCCTTATACCTGCCATTTTAGTTTTTACTGTAATACTTTTTATGTACAGGGCCGTCACCTGGTTATTAGGCAAAAGCAAACGTTTTGAGAATTTCATAGAAGGCAAAGTACATTGCATTATAGAAGACGGGCAATTTTCAATTCAAAGCTTTGAAAAGGAAGATTTGGCACAGGACGAATTTTTTGCTGAACTCAGAATAAGATCTATAGAGCATTTAGGCCAGGTTCGTAATGCATATATGGAAACCAATGGTGCAATAAGTGTCTATTTTTATGACGATGAAAATGTAAAATACGGATTGCCGATACGTCCTCAGCTATTCAATTTAAAAAGCGTTACCATACCCAAAGCAGGAATTTATGCATGTACATTTTGTGCAAACACCCAAAAGTTAGAGCCTACATCGGGTACTTGTACAGTGTGCGAAAGAAATGAATGGGTAGAGGCTATTAAATCTAAAAGGATAGTTTAATAAACTGATGTTTCTAAAAACAAATAAGCACCACTATGGCGGGTGGTGCTTACTTTCAAATATAATAGAATTAACTTAACCTCTTCTTGATGATCCTCCTGCCGAACGTGCCGGCGCACTTTGAGCCGGTGCGCTTTGTCTTGCCGGAGCCGGTGTGCTTCTCATAGCAGGAGCACTTTGTTGTCTTGCCGGAGCACTCTGTTGTATGTTATTGCTTCGTGCTGGTGCAGATTGCTGTACCGGTGCCGATCTTTGTATTGCAGGAGCACTTTGCTGTCTTACCGGAGCACTTTGCTGTATAGCATTATTGCTTCTTGAAGGTGCTGTATATGTTTCACTTCTTTGTGTGCTTCTCACTGCGTTATTCGTACTTCTTGCTGGAGAATCTACATTTCTAACAGATTGATTGCTTCTGGAAGGCGTTACTGTATTGTTGCCTGAAGATCTCACGGCATTTCCGTTTTGCCTTACTGTGTTTACATTGTTAGCTCTTGACACGTTATTTGAACGTGATGAATTCGTGAAAGAACTTCTGCTTCCATTAGTTCTTGAACCACTTCTGCTTTGTTCAAGTGTATATCTATTTGTAGCATTGTTGTTTCTGCTGCTAAAAGATCTGCCTGGGTTCTGTCTTTCGTACGCATTCTGTCTTCTTGAATTATATAAGGCCGCTGCACGCGAACTACCTCTCGAATTTGTATAGGCGTAAGTGTTTCTTGAGTTTATATGTACGTGTACATTACGTCTGTATCGGTTAACAGGGTAGGGTGCCCAATACGTGTAGTAAGTTGGGTAATAACCCCAGTACCATGGTGAGTAGTAAGGACGGTAGCTGTTCATCCAGAATATATCGAACATAACCGGCCTTGAAACATATACCGGCTCATATATATAGTTTGAACCGTACATGTAAACATCTCCTACAACCTGTACTTGTACATTATTGTTGCTATCTCTCTCAATTTCTATGGTAGCGACATCCTGAAAAGTGTCCTGAGCCAGTACTGCCTGTAATATTATAAGGTGAGTATTGTTCTCGGTAGCTTCAATTACTCTTAGGTAATCTACCCTGTTGTCACCGTTAAGGTCAAGGTTAGATATCATTAGTTCAGGATCGTTAAGCCTTCTTTCAAAATCTTCAAGATCGCTGGATTCTCCAAATATAGATGCTACAGCCTTAAGGTCAAGGTTATCGCTTATGTCGCTGTTATTAGCCCGAACGGTTGTAACATCTTGTGCAATAGCATCAGCTGTAAAAAACAGTGTAAAAAGGGCTATATGTTGTAATATCGTTTTCATGGTTATTGTTATTTAGGTTTGCCCGGTTATTGTAATTTTTGTTGATTGATTAACAATATCCAATTACTGTGCCAATATTTTTTTTGTAACTTTACATATATGTAAGAGCCTGTATTTACGGGGGTTTTAAAAATATAAAAATTATGGAGATACGCAAAGCCGCTATTGGAGATTTTGAAATAATAAATGGTCTTGCCGTAAGTACATGGCCTGATGCCTATAGTAAAATACTGTCTCAGGAACAGATAGAATATATGCTTGACGAAATGTACAGCCTTAACGCTATTACAGATCAGATCGCTATTAAAGGTCACCATTTTCTTATTTTATCTGCCGACGGAAAAGATCTTGGTTTTGCTTCGTATGAACTTAATCATCTTTCGGAGGTAACAAAACTCCACAAATTATATGTGCTGCCTGAAACACAGGGAACAGGCGCAGGGAAACTATTATTATCTAAAGTAGAGAATGCGGCTAAAGCAAACGGTAACGATAAGATTATACTTAATGTAAACCGATTTAATTCTGCCGTAAACTTTTATGTTAAGAATGGTTACGTAAAAGTAAAAGAAGAAGACATTAATATTGGTAATGGTTATCTTATGGAAGATTTCGTAATGGAAAAGCAGCTTTAATTGCAAAGTTTATAATAATATTCGGTTTATATTATGATGTCACTAACACATGTTTAATGGCATAAAGGGTAAATTTATGTATAATTTAAACCCTGATAATCATGATAGTACAAATTCCAGACCTTCCGGATACAATGGTTGGCTTCCGCGCAGACGGTGAAGTAACCAAAGACGATTTTGAAATCGTAAAGCACCAGGTGTCAAGCCTGGTAGAAAAAACAGGAAAACTTAACTACCTTTTATTCCTGAATACATCTCCATCTGAATTTACAGCAGGCGCCTGGCTACAGGATGCCCTTCTTGGTATTAAGAACATTACCAAATGGAACCGTGCTGCAATTATAAGTGATTCTGAAACCGTGATTAATTTTACAGATATATTCAGTAAACTTATGCCGGGTGAATTCCGCGGTTATCCAAAAGCTGATTATAATGAAGCTGTTGACTGGGTTTCCGGCCGAAGCGAAGACTAATTACTAACCAACAAAACGCTATAACTATGTCAGATCCTAATTCTAAAGATAATTTTAAAGATCTCTTTAACGGTGAGGCCAGAGCCAAGATTAAAGAGATGGCAAAAGATATAAATATATGTATGTTCTGTACAGAACTGTCTGTAAGGCCTGTACCTACGCGACCAATGAGTGTTGCCGATATTGATGATGATGGTAACCTTTGGTTTATCAGCTCAAAGAAAAGTAATAAGAATTTTGAGATAGGCCATGATGATGATGTGCAGCTTATCTTTGCAAAAAACGCAGATGCACATTTTCTTTCGGTATATGGTAAGGCTATTGTCTATAAAGATAAAGCCCATATTGAAGAGGTGTGGACACCAATGGCTAAGGCCTGGTTTGACGAAGGTAAAGAAGATCCGGATGTTACGGTGATTAAAGTTGAGCCTACAGATGCATACTATTGGGATACCAAAGATGGTAAAATGATATCTATGTTAAAATGGGCCGCAGGTACTATTACCGGAAACATGAAAGATGACGGTGGGGTAGAAGGCCGACTGAATGTATAATTTTACTACACAACTATAACTGAAAAACTCCCTGGCAAGGGAGTTTTTTTATGCTTCAGGCTTTGGTTCATCTTCATGCTTTGTAGGCGGGATGAATTTTACATGCCTCTCTGTTTCTTTTTGTTCTATGTATACCGCATAATCTGCGGGTTCTATATGTGCGCCAATAAAGCTGGCATACTCGCGGGTAAATTCTGCTCCAAAATACAATATTGCCGCGGTATAATATACCCATAAAAGAATAACAATTATAGATCCGGCTGCTCCGTAAGGGGAACCCGCTGCTGTAGTATTTATATAAATGCCTATTACATAACTGCCCAGCATAAATAGTAACGATGTAAAAAATGCTCCGGCACGTACATCCTTCCATGCTATTTTAGCATCGGGAAGCACTTTGAATATTACTCCAAACAGAACGGTAATTACCAGGAAGCTTATTACAAAATTCACAATGTTTACAATTATTAGTGTAAGATCGGGGAAGTACGATTTCAAAATATCATTAAGTGCTACAAGTGCACCATTTATTATTAATGATACGATTAGCAAAAAGCCAAGCCCAACAATTATTGAACCTGATAGCAACCTGTCTTTAATAAGCTTTAACCATCCCTTCTTAGGTTTTGCTTTAACGCGCCATATCATATTAATTGAATCCTGTATTTCACCAAATACCGTGGTGGCACCAATTACCAGTGTTACCCCACCAATAATAGCCGAAAAGGTAGACTTTCCGGAAAGTTGAAGGTTGCGTATTATCTGCTGTACCTGTGCCGCGGCTTCGTTACCTATAAGTCCGTTTATTTCTTCAAAAATCCTTCCTTCACTGGCTTCCTGTCCAAAAATTACTCCTGCAAGCGAAATAATAAGTAATAATAAGGGAGCAAGGGAAAACAGTGTATAGTAGGATAAGGATGCACTAAGTTTTAAACCCTTATCTGCCATGAACCCTGTAAAGGTATTTTTTAGAATGGTAAAGGTGTTCTTTAGCGCTTTTTTAGAGAAATAATTTTTCATAATACGGTTAATTATTGTCATAAAAATACATATCACCTCAGGCAAATACCACAAAATTAACATAACTATAAATTGGGCTGTTAAAAAAATGCCTGTTAAAATAGCAGCAATTTAATATGCAGGCATAAAACCCAATTATTTCATAAAAGTGCTGTGCGCAGCGTAGGCAATCATTGCCGGGTAGCGTTAAAATTTGTAACTTTATACAGGTATTTTGCACAAAAAAATATGTGCAGTAAATGAGCAATAGATGAGAATAGTGATAGTAGGAGGCGGCTTTGCAGGTATCAATCTTGCTAAAGGCCTTGCAGGCGACAAAAATTTTGAGGTAACTCTTGTAGACAAGAACAACTACAACTTTTTTCCGCCATTAATATATCAGGTAGCAACTGCCTATCTGGAACCGTCAAGTATAAGTTATCCGTTCAGGAAACTGTTTGTAAAAAACGGCAATATCCATTTCCGTTTAGGAGAAGTACTTTCGGTAAGGCCGCAGGATAATGTTGTTGTGCTTAACAATGGTGAGCTTGAATATGACAGGCTTATATTTGCTACAGGTGCAGAAACCAGCTACTTTGGTATGGAGAACGTTAAGAAGAATTCTATACCTATGAAAACACTTAACGATGCTATCGAAATGCGTAACAAACTATTGCAACGTATGGAAAAAGCTGCTATTTGCAAAAATAGCCGTGAGCGCCGTAAATACCTTAATATCGTTGTTGCAGGCGGAGGCCCTACGGGGGTTGAGGTTTCGGGTATGTTTGCCGAAATGCGTAACGGTATACTTAGAAAAGAATATCCTGAGCTTTCTACCAGTGCCAGCAATATTTACCTTGTAGATGGGGGAGATGCTTTATTGGCACCAATGAGCAAAAAATCACAAAAAGATACTTATGATGCCCTAAACAAACTGGGAGTAATTGTAAAGCTAAATACCCGTGTAGTTGACTTTAAAGACGATACGGTCTACTTCCATAACGGAGAGACTATTCAGTCTAAAAACCTTATTTGGGCAGCAGGGGTAATGGCTAAGAAATTTGATGGTCTTCCTGACGAAAGCTATGGCAGGGGACAGCGATTTGCCGTAGATGCCTTTAATAAAGTTAGTAATTCAAATAATATTTATGCTTTGGGCGATACCTGTATTCAGTTAACGGATGCTGCATTTCCTAATGGACACCCGCAGGTTGCGCAGGTGGCAATACAGCAGGGTATATTATTAGCTAAGAATTTTAAAAACGAGCTTAAAAACAGTCCGTTGAAAGCATTTAAATACCACGATAAAGGGTCTATGGCTATTATTGGAAAGAACAAGGCTGTAGCCGATCTTCCTAAGCCCGAAATGCACTTTAAAGGTTTCATAGCATGGGCTATGTGGCTGTTTGTCCACCTTATGTCTTTAATAAGCTATAGAAACAGGGTTACAACATTCTTTAACTGGATGATTGCCTATTTTGCTAAAGACCAGTCTTTACGTATGATTATTAGGCCGGATAAAACAAGAAAAAAAGAAGATGTAAAATTACCACCCGTTCAGTAAGTAACGGCTTAAATAAACAAAGGGCATTCTGAATAAGAATGCCCTTTGTTTTTATGATAGATTTGAATACTAGAACGGATATCCGATAGCTAAGTTAAATACAAGGTTTTCATCACGCCAGTATTTACTGCCAAAATCTATTTCATCAACTACCCATCGCTGCCCTTCTGGCAGGTATGGTTTTCTTAACGGCCATGCAAGGTCAAGTCGCAATACAAGGAAAGATAAGTCTACCCTTAAACCTGCTCCAGTACCTAATGCAATTTCATCCATGAATTTGCTTGAAAATTGCGATCCGGGTTTATTCTCGTTTTTATTCATTAGCCAAATGTTACCTGCATCTACAAATATAGCTCCGTGAATAACACTGAATAGTTTAGCCCTGTATTCGGTATTAAATTCCAATTTGATATCACCTGATTCATCAGGTAGGAAAGACCCCGTATCTATATTAGGCGACCTGTAAGTTCCTGGGCCTATAGATCTTGCCCTGAATGCCCTTATACTGTTTGTACCGCCAATAAAGAACTGCCGGATAAAAGGTAACTCGCTGGAATTTCCGTAAGGCACACCGATACCTGCAATAACGCGGCTGGCTAATTGTGAATTTTCGGTTAATCGTAAGTAATGCCTAAAATCATGTTCCGTTTTAACGAACTGGCTAAATGGTACTCCGAAAACCTTTGTAGGGTCGTCGGTATTACCACCTGTAGCAAGTCCTGCAATTGTGCCGGCAAGCTCTAATGAGCCTTTGTAGTAAAACGTATGCTTTTTTCTTTTCTGTGCTGTGTTGGTATACGTATAAGAATACGTAGGGCCAAATATTAACTGCTTCTCAATTACTTTTTCCAAAGGTGAAACATCTGCTCCGGTTATATCTTTATCCGCTTGTATCTGTGCAAGATATATATCTGTAACATTGGTAGGGCTAACAAAATTAATGTCTGTTACCATAAGCTGGTGCTCTACACGCGGATTATCCTTCCACAAGTAGCCAAAGCTTCCTTTAAATGAATTTAAAGAGTACAGTTTTGCCCTGTTTTGGTATTCGTAATTTATCAGGGCACGGGTTCTGGGAACAAATGCACTAGAATCGGCAATATGTATCGGCGATATAAATCGCGGCCAGGTAATACTGGCTTCACCACCAATTCTGTACACATTAAAGCCTTTGTTTTGTCCGGCTACCTGAACTTCCACACCACCAAAAACACTTAAATTAAGTAGTTCCGCGGCCCTAAAGGCATTACGGTTGCTCCAGTTTACACTTACTTCAGATCCGTTATAGTTGGCAGAGTTGGTTTTACCTAACAACTCAATACGAATTGATTTTCGGGGAAGTGGAGTAAGGTAATAATATACGTCCAATGCTGAAGCCAGAGAATCGGAAAGGCGGAACTCGTTCTTTACGAATTTAAACGTACCCAAATTTACAAGCCTGTTTAACGACAGGTTGTGGTCTCTTCGGCTATAGATGTCACCCTTGTGAAAAAAAAGCGTGCGGTCGAAAATAATTGGCCTGAAAGTATGCTGCGGATCTGTTATTAGAAAGTCTTTGTATTTTGTCACCGAATCCTGAGAAGTAATAAGTGTATCCTTAACTGTTTCTAACGTATAATTTGGATAAACATTGATTTTATTAATAGTATATACTTTGCGTGCCCTCTCTGGTGTTTCTTCTTTTATTTTTACGATGAGGTCAACCTGCTGATTGCCTACAGTACTGTCAACCTGAACTAATATATGGTCCGGACTAAAATAGTAGTAACCTCTGTTTTTTAAACGCTGGTCTATTCTCTCACGCTCTTCTTTTATTACGGCAAGATCGTAAGGCTGACCTTTTCTAAGGCGGCTCCTTCTTTTAATGCTTGCAACGGTGCTATCCAATTCTGTCGCTGTAGAATCTCCGGGAAATAACACCTCTTTTATAGTGTATTGTTTACCGGGAGTAACGGTATATTTAGCAGTAGCCCTTTTGTTTGATGATGTAGAATCGGCGGCAGTACGCGTTTTAAAATAACCTTTATTCTCAGCGTAATTTTGTAATACATCGGCATTGTAGTCAAGGTCAACCTGGCTGAATAATACAGGCGGTTCACCTACTTTAGTACGTAGCCAGTGCTTAAAACCTTTTTCTTTTTTAGGTTCTCCGGCAATGTTATATATCCATAATTTAGGTTTCAGTCCCAAAAAGCCACGGTTAGGTTTAGGACGCAATAGTCCTTCAAGCTCTTTTTCCATCGCTTTCCGGTCTTTGCGTTTCATCACGGTATCAACAACTTTAACTTCGCCACCTACGTAAAGCATTTCGCCTTCGGGCAGGTATTTGGTATTGCTGCATCCGTAAGCAAACAGTAGTGTTATGATAAAATAATATGTAAACCTATTTCTCATTCTTTTTATCCTTATCGTTAGTACTGTTTGGTGGTAAATCCTGTTCTGTATCACCAGATTGATTCTCGTTTCCTTCCGTTTTCTTTTCGGCTTCTGCCTTTATTTTTTCACGTTCTTTTTGCCTGCGCTCTATTTTTTCACGTTGCTTGCGTTCGCGTTCCCTGCGGTTTTCCTCTTTTTCGGCTTCCGACCTGTGGAAAAGCTCCCTGAATTTGTTGTAGTCCATAGTAATAACAAAAGCTACACCTGTTTCAATTACCTGCCCCTGAAGTGCCACCTGATAATCATTTTTACGGTAAGCTCTAACAAGGTAACGGCCGTCTTTTGTAAGCTGATAATCTGCAGAAAGGTCTCCTGCAATATTGTTAGTCTCTTCGTTTGCCTGTTGGCCTTCAAGTCCAAAATTACTGCCCACTGTCACTTTAAGCCTGTCATTTAGCAATCGCTTAGATACTTCTACATTCAGGTCGGTACGGTTTTGCTGTTGCCCTGTGGTATAGTCATCAGTAGATTCAAGGTCAAAATCAATTTCTACGCCTTTAACAAGATCACCTGCAAGGTTGTTAAGCTGTTGCGAAAGCAATTTACTAACACTCTGCCTTGCCAATGATTCGCCACTTGTGCCGCCTGCTTCACTAGAGAAAGGATTCTCACCAATAAATCGGTTAAGTAATAACACGGCAAACACCTGTTTATTTAATTCTGAAGGCTCCTGACGTAACTGATCTAATCTTGATCTGGTAAGGTTCAACACATTTGTTGCAACGTTATAATTACCTTCAGGAACAACAATATCAAACGAAAGTTCCGGTTTTAATAATTCACCATTAATTTTAAGTAAGGTATTGATCGGAATTTTTTGTTTGTACATATTCCTTTGTGCAGGATCACTTATCTGCTGGTCTACAAGATCAATAGGAGGGATCTCGGTTTTATAAGCAGCCGTAATATTTACGGTTGCATCCGTCGGCTCACCTGTCCATAGAATGTAGCTTCCTTCTTCAATGTCGAATTTACGCTTAATGAAGTTGAATGTCATTTGGTAAGCACCTTCGCTAAATTCGTATCTTCCGGTAAGTGTTGTTTTGCCAGATTCATCAATACCACCGGTAAGCTGCGCTTCCCCTTTTAGCTGAAGGAAGTCGCCATTTCCTTTATCAATAACTAAATTCAGCTCAGCTTCCTTAACGATCTCAATATCTACCGAAGCCTTAATGCCTTTTACTTTAGTACTGTTCAGCGTTTCTTCCATTTTAAGGCGCTGTTTTATTTCCATATTATCCTGGTCTATAAACTCAACAATACCTTCCCTGTCAGCAATTGACGGGTCTTGTTGTGGGAGCACAACTGTAAATTGGGTATCCTCATTTATTTTAAGGTTACCATCTACCACAGGACTATCCATTGTACCTTTGATGTTCAGGTTGGTATCAATATACAGGTCGCCGTAGTAAAAATCGTTATCTTTTGCTTTAGAGTTTACTGCCCTAAAGTTTTCTGCTTTTACATTAAGCCCAAAGCCAAACTCTCTATAATTGGTTGTTTTTATATCGCCGTTAATAGTAAGCTCGTTATTCTTTTCGTCCTGAATCTCAAAATTTCTGAAATTAATTCCCGTATTGGTAAACGTAATATTATCGTTCATCCCTTTAAAATATGAGTTAAGCTGGGTTACCCTCAGGCCGACATCATTAAATTGTAAATTACCATTTATATTAGGTGTTGTCGCCGTACCTGTAACTTTAAAGTTACCCGATAAATGTCCTTCACCATCTTTAACATTACCAAAGCTAAAGGCCTGTAAGCTTGCAATAGTTAGCTTTTGCAGGTCGAGGTTAAGGTCGAAGCTTTGTGACGCCGCATTATAATTACCTTTAATATCGGCCTGGTTGCCGTTTCCTGTAATAGAAACATCAGCGGTATAAGTGTTGGCAATCTCATTGTTCACCCTTATTTTTATATCGCCAACAGTATCTTTACTTACTGCAAGGTTAGAAATTTCAAGGTCAGATGTAAATACCGGGCTCGCCGTAATATTTCGTAATTCTGCTTTACCATCAATCATACCCGAGATTTTAAGCTCGTCTTTCTGGATCATATTGGTAAGCGTCTCGATCTTAAAGCTATTCAGCTCTACATTCAGCGGAGCATTTGGTGTTTCAGATGCCGATTGCAGTTTTAAAGAGCCGCCTTCACTGCTCATTTCGAAGTTATTGGCATAAATACCATCTTTGCCAAAGCGAAGTACGTTATCTACGGCAATATTCCATGGCTCGTAATTCAGTTTAAGCCCATCAGGGTCAAGAGACAGTTCTGTGTTGCCATCGGTTGCTTTAAGCTGACCGGCAAGCATATACTGTTCTTCCTCTTTTTTATCCTGTATCTGAACTTTATAAGTTACAATATTGTCCTGAACATTACCGGTAATGCTGGTATGAGGCAGTAATAACGATTCGCTTTGTACTTCATCAATAACAAGGCTATAGCCTAATGCGTTTTCTTCGTTCTGAATTTTAAGGTCTCCACCCGATATCGTGTAACTGCCATATACAACTCGTGGTATAGAACCTACAACGTTTATGCTGTCTGTTTCGCTATTGTAATTTCCTTTTATTTTAATTGGCTCAAGGCGTGTTATCTGAGGGATTAGCTTGTACAATACAGGATCATTATCTACTACCAATCCAAAATCAAACTGTTGTGGCACGTTCGATTTTTTAGGTGCAGAAGGATTAGTATTATAATATTTTGATATGGTATTGGTTAGGGCAGGGCCAACCTGGGTCAGCTTGTATTTGCCTTTCATGTAACCTCTTACGATAGGCGATTTTATCCTGATAGAAGTCGTATCAGGTTTAGTCACAGCGATAATATTGATCGAATCTAAAGCAAATTCTTCTTTTTCATTCACAAACATAAAGCTGTGCAGGCTTACCGTACCATTGAGGTTGTCGGGGTCTGCGTCTGTAATATCTGCATCTACATTACCACGAAGTTTAAGCGGACCCGCATGTAGGTTTAGCTTGTCAAGATCTGCGATATCAAGATTCAGTTTAATTTTTCCGTTAGGGAATTTCCCTTTAAAGCCTCCATTGGCAACCAGCTGAAATTCAAGATTAGGGTCGGCCATATCGGCAACAGCATCAAACTTGCCGTTGTTTATTTTTCCGTCCACATTAAGGTTGGTGTACACATAGCTATTGTATTCAGCCTTAATAACTTTTGCTTTTATTTTGGCATTTGCCGTCTGCGGATCAAGTCCCGTACCTTTTACCTTAGCCTTAAGGCTGATTTTTCCTATAGAATCATTTGTTATAAGCTTGCCTACATCAAAATTAGCAATGTCAACATCGGCATCGTAAATTTCGCGGCCTTTTCTGCGCTGGTCAAAAATGGCTTTTACTTTCGCATTACCAAAGCTGCTCTTAAGGTCTACGTTGGCATTAAAGTTATCCAGTTTGCCTTTAAAGTTGGCTTTCGCCGATAGCTTGCCCGGCAACTGAATGTTTGGCGGCAGCGTACCTTTAGGTATATAGGTATTAATATCTTTAGATGTAGAACTAAAAGCCCTCACATCCATATCAAAATAAGCGGTTTTTACATCAGGTAGTCCTGTTATGCGTCCTTTTGCAGCAATGGTTGTAGCACCGATTCCGCTTACTTCAAGGTTGGCAATGCGTATGTCGCTAACTTTACCTTCTACGCGGCTGTTTATTTTAAGTATGCCGTTCGGATTACCCTTAAACGGAGCCATATCGGCAAGCGTAGGTACAAACAATAACACATCTTTAAAGCCAATCTGGCTTCCGTCAAGATTAGCATCTACAGAGAGGCTGGCAATATCTTTAGAAACCGCCTCAAGTGACGGATACCCAACAATTATCTGGTCTTTAACCAAAGTTTGCGGTGTTTCAAGATACAGGTTTTTAAGTTCGGCACCTTTAGGACCATAGAAGAAATCGGTGCTAAGTTCGTCAACCACTAATCCGCTTTTATCATTAACGGTTAGTTTGTTTACCTTACCCGAAATAGCTTCAGGAGCATACGAAAGATCCTTGGCTTCAAGATTAAGGTTGGTAATATCAAGATGTTTAAAATCCATACCCATAGCAACAGGGGTAGAATTTTCATCGTCAAATTTAAAGGCAACGTCTTTTATATCGGCATTAGCGAGTTTAAATTTCCATTGTGCCTGCTGTACCGCAGCAGAGTTCTCAGGCAGGGCTTTTTGTACCTGCTTTTCAAACTTGCCAAAAGCCAGTTGCCCTTTCAGGTTGTCAATTTCCAGATTATCAAGATCTATCAATTGCGTTTTCAAGTCAATCTCATTAACTTCTACAAATAGCTTTTTAAGTTTAATACCTGTATCAAGGCGGCTGCCTTCGTTATCATAACCAATATTAATATTAGCTAAGTTAATTTTACCGAGCTTTAGTTTAAGATCCGGTTTTTTAGAAGCTTCTTCGGCTACCTCTTGGGTATTTTGAGCGATTTCGTCAATCATGCCCTGCTTAAGCACAAGTTTTAGCCCGTCAAGATTTACCTTGGGCACTTCAAACTCCATTTTATCAAGATCGAATGTTTTAATACGGGTATCAAAGTGTTTTATGTTGGCACTTATATTGTTCTTAGATATCTGGTCATCAAATTTTACCCTTATCCTCTCAAGGTTAATCTTGTTTATAGATATCTTCATTGGGGCAGAAGTAGTATCCTTTGGTTTATCTGACGCAAAAGCATTAATAATATAGTCGAAATTAAACACAGAATCTTTATTTCGGGATACATTGGCAACTATGCCTTCCAGGCTAATGGAGTTGATCTCTACTTCGCTGCTTAAAAGTTTAATAAGGCTAATGTCTACAGCCAGTTTTTCTCCGGCTAGCAGAGTATCACCTCTTTGGCTTTCAAAATAGACACCTTCAAGAATCACCTTTTTAGGCAGGCCTATTTCAATTTTATCGATGTTGACATCGGTGCCGATCTTGCCTTCAAGGTAGGTTATGGCCTTATCTTTTACAATGTTCTGGAAGTATGGAATTTGCAATAATAGTACAATCAGCAGGAACAATCCAATGATCGAGCCTACTGTCCAAAGGAATATTTTTAAACCTTTACGTAAGTATTTTTTCAACTTTGTGTTCATTTATAGCCTAAAAATAGACATAAAAACAGCATTAGTATTTTAAAGTTTTGCTAAAAGATTACCTACAAAATTTTAACAACCTGATTTTAATGCTAATACTCGTTGTACTGTGTTTGTTAACCATAACAAAAAGTTAATAGCTTGTATGTTTTTACTTCGTAATTTTATGTTTATTTTTTATTATGCCCAAAACCGAAATTATCATACATCCCGCGCCAAAGCGTTATTTAGACCGCGATCTTAGCTGGCTCAGCTTTAACGAACGTGTATTGCTCGAAGCAGCATCAGCCAAGGTGCCATTGCTGGAAAAAATAAAGTTCCTTTCCATCTATTCATCTAATCTTGACGAGTTTTACCGTGTGCGTATTCCGGCGCTTATGGCATTGAAAAAGATATCGGGTAAAAAGGCAGAAGCCGAAAAGCGTTTCTACAAGAAAATACTAAAACAGGCCAATACCATTGTATACAAACAACAGCAATTGTTTGGTGACCTGCTGATAAATGAAATACTACCGGGACTTACTGCCGAAAATACAGTGCTTGTTTATAACGAGTCCATTCCTGATGTGGTTAAGGCTGAAGCCGAAAATTACTTTTTTACAAGAATACTTACATACATTAAGTGTATGGAGCTAAATGAAGAAACTGACTTCTTTACCGAAAATAATAAACTGTATTTTCTTGTATCGCTAACAAAGGCAGATGGCAACAGTTGCCTCGAAATTGTAAATATACCTTCGGAAGAAATGCCGCGTTTCTATAGTATATATAAAGACGGCAAGCAGTATATTCTTTTTATTGATGATATAATTAAAGAATATTTATCGGCAATTTTTCCGAACAGCGAAATTCATGGTGCTTATAGTTTTAAGATTACGCGCGATGCCGCCGTTGAATTTGATGATGATTATGAAGAAGGGCTTGCGGCCCAAATGGAAAAGAAGATCGCCAAACGCGATTTTGGTATTGCTACCCGTTTTCTGTATGATGATAAAATGCCGCGTGAGTATCTCGAAACACTTATTAGCCTCTTAAAGCTAAAAGGTGCTAATGTTATGAAAGGCAGTTCTTATCATAACCTTAAAGACCTTGCCGAACTGCCGGTACACAAAGAGCATCTGGAAAATCCTAAATGGCCTGCTTTGGCATATTATTTTGAAGGGACTTCGCTGCTTAAACATGTGCAGGATAATGACGTTATGATTCATACTCCGTACCGATCTTACGATACCGTGCTGCGGTTTTTTAATGAGGCAGCTATTCATCCTGATGCCGAAGAAATTTTTGTAACGGTATACCGGATGGCAAACGATTCGCGCATAGCAAATGCTTTGATAAGCGCAGCAAGAAACGGAAAAAAAGTGACTGTAATTGTAGAGCTTAAAGCACGCTTTGACGAGTCTAATAATATCCGTTGGTCTAAAAAATTAAGCGATGCCGGAGTAACTATTATTCACAGTGTTCCCTCATTAAAGATACATGCCAAAATAGCGTTGGTAAAATTCAGTAAGGGTTATACTATAAAAGCTCTGGGACTGCTTGCTACAGGAAACCTTAATGAAACTACTGCGCGTTTTTATACAGATCATATACTTCTTACAGCACACGAGGGTATGATGGAAGAACTTGAACAGGTTTTCAGTTTCTTAGGCAAAATGAAGAAACCGGAACCCGATGATATTGTCAATTATAATCACTTGTTGGTAGCACAATTTAATCTTCGTGATAGTTTTATACGTCTTATTGACCGAGAGATATTAAATGCTTCTCAGGGTTTAGAGTCGGGAATTACGATTAAGCTCAATAATCTTGAAGAAAAGGTGTTGATCGAAAAGCTGTACGAAGCTTCTTCGGCAGGCGTAAAAATCGAACTGATTATCCGCGGAATTTGTTGCCTGTTACCGGGCATTCCGGGACTAAGCGATAATATTACAGTAAAACGGATTGTTGACCGTTACCTGGAACACGGGCGCGTTTTTATATTTGAAAATAATGGCGATAAACAAGTTTATCTGGGTTCTGCCGACTGGATGAACCGAAACATTTACAGAAGGGTAGAGGTATGTTTTCCTGTTTATGATGATATTTTAAAAGAGGAACTTTTACAGATGATCGAATTACAGCTTAATGAAACCACTACAGATGCAAAACGTTCCCAGGAGAAAATCTATGAATTTTTATCGGGTAAATTTAAATCCTGAATGAAACACCAAGGCTTTCATAATACCTGTGATAATGATTTGTGGAAGTAATTTCATAGCCGGCAGAAATATCCAGTTGTACATCTTTTGTAATTAAAAACATAAAACCACCATCTGTCCAGTGTTCAGAATGATGATGTGCCGGCATAAAACCATAGGCTTCTACATACGCTTTTAATTTTTTTGTAATACTGATATTAGGTGAAAACGTATAGGCGTAAATAGGCGCTGTCGATTCTCCATCCCAATTTACACCTAAATTATAGCCGAGATCTGCATTTTCGGTTAAGGTATTTTGGAAAAGAAATCGTATTTCCGGAGCAAGATGATTCACGATTAATTCTTTCGAAGCCAGTTTTGGAATTTGCATCTGTGTTATTAAAGATGCTTGGGGAACAAATCCTTTTTCATCCCACAATTTTATCTTTAAACCCACAATTAAAGGTTTTAGTCCCGATTGAGTGCTGTCCTGAAACTTGTTGTAAATAATATCTGTTTCCAGTCGGGCTTCCAGATTTTTAGAAATACCAAACTTCCATAATGCTGTTGGAAGCATTAAATCACTTTCATGCTTTTCTTCCTGCTGCTGTACAAAACCGTTTTCCATCTGAAAGCGGTTTACCGGAACAATAGAAGGTGTTTCCGTTTGATTAGGCCTGTCAGTATCAATTTCATCCTGCGCAAAAGTTGCACAATATGTGAATAATAAAATTGCTAAAAAGTATAGGTGTTTCATGCTATTTTGATTAAAGCTACCTTTTATAAAATCAGATTTATCTAAAGTTATCCTAATTTTAAACGCTCAAAAGTTAGAGAATCTCTATACATCAAACGATTCTACCTCCTGTACTTCGCCCGGCTGTAAATCTCTAAGAAGCACATCGCCAACGCGTACCCTAACCAACCTAAGCGTAGGAAATCCCACAGCAGCTGTCATTTTACGAACCTGCCTGAATTTGCCCTCGTTAACGGTTATAGATACCCATGAGGTCGGGCCGTGGCGTTCATCCCTGATCTTTCGGCCACGCTCAGGAAAATCGGGTTTTTCATGTAGAATCCGTGATTCGCACGGCAGGGTAGTGTAACGTGTTCCATTGAAACCTATTTCTACTCCTTTTTTAAGCTGCTCTACCGCGCTTTCTGTAATAAGGCCGTCTACCTGTGCATAATATTCTTTTTCAACCTTTTTACTGCGTACAATTTCACTCATCATACCATCTGTAGTAAGCAGGAGTAAACCTTCAGAATCTTCGTCAAGTCTTCCGATAGCCATTGTACCTTCAGGAAAATCGTGCAGTTCTCCCAGTAGTTTCTTTTTACGTTTTAGATTGTAAGTAAACTGACTTAAATAGCCAAAAGGTTTAAATATAAGATAGTGGTGGTGCATTGTAACAGTAGTCATGCTGCAAAAGTAAATTTTTAAAACGAGGCATTAAAATAGGAGTAGGTTATATTTAATACTACCGGAAATTTAAACGGCTATCAAATGATAGCCGCTCTTATAATGGAAATTATTTTTCGAGTATTACAGTCATTCCCTGCCCGCCCGCAGCACATACCGATACAAATCCGTAGCCGCCGCCTTTTTCATTCAGGAGTTTAGCCATAGTTGCCAGTACACGTCCGCCGGTTGCGGCAAATGGATGTCCTGTTGCCAGGCTGCTGCCGTTTACATTAAGTTTCCGCGGATCTATCTTGCCCAAAGCTTCAACGCCAAACTCTGCTGAAAGTTCGGGGCTTTCCCAAATTTTTAGGATGGCTAATACCTGTGCTGCAAAAGCCTCGTGAATTTCATAAAAATCAAAATCCTGAAGTGTAAGCCCTGCTTTTTTAAGCATTCGCGGAGCAGCATACACAGGAGCTAAAAGTAAATTTTGCTTGTTTTCTACATACTCAATAGCACCCATCTCTGCGTGGCTTATGTAGGCCAGTATAGGCAGATTGTTTTTTCTCGCCCAGTCTTCGCTCGCAATTAAAATACACGAAGCACCATCGGTAAGCGGGGAGGAGTTACCTGCTGTAAGCGTACCTGCGGTTTTGTCGAATGCAGGTTTTAGCTTTCCAAATTTTTCCAGAGAAGTATCCCTTCGCATATTATTATCCAGATCCAGTCCGAGGTAGGGCGTAAGCATATCATTAAAGAAACCATCATCGGTAGCCGCAGCCATTTTAAGGTGGCTTTGCAAGGCAAACGCATCCTGTTCTTCACGCGATATGTTATAGTATTTTGCAGTGTATTCTGTATGCCCACCCATAGACAGCCCGGTTCCGGGTTCAAGGTTTTGAGGGGCAACAGGAGTAAAATCACTGAATTTTATTTTTGCCAGTTGTTTAATTTTATCGAAAGTACTTTTGCTTCGTCGTACCGACAATAGTATTTTACGGATATGCTCATTAAATTCCAATGGCACGTTGCTGGTAGAATCTACCCCACCTGCAATACCACATTCAATTTGCCCTAAAGCTATTTTGTTAGCAATATAAATTGCAGATTCTATTCCAGTATTACATGCCTGCTGGATATCGCATGCGGGTGTTTTGGGATCAAGTGATGTTTGCAGGACGCAATCGCGCATAAGGTTAATTTCCCAGCTGTGTTTTATAACTGCACCTCCGGCAACTTCGCCTAATTCTTTACCTTGTAATTTATAGCGGTCAATAAGTCCGTTAAGGGTAGCGGTCATCATATCCCTGTTATTGGCAAGCGTATATGCTGTATTATTTCGGGCAAAGGGGATACGGTTATATCCTACAATGGCTGCCCGGCGAATTGGTTTGTCTGTAAACATAGTTTTTGGTTTGATGTAACCAATTTACAAAAATATGGTGTACGTTTTACCTTAACATATGTGTAATATAATGCAATGATAATATTTGAATAATATCCAGTTTTTTGAATGGTGCCAGCTTTGCAGCAACCAAAAACAACACTATGGGACTATTTGATAAAGGAGAAAAAAAGCTCAGGAAAGAGCTGGGTAAAAAAAACAGTGCGTTTTGCAGGGAAACGGTAAAAGAACTGGAAGAACTTCATACCGAATTAAAAACAGCATATGACGCTATTGATGATGTTGTAGCAGAGTTTACAGTTTTTAAAGAAGGTATTGCAAAAAGTCTTAGTGAGGAAGAGAATACTAAGATGGACTATTTTTTAAAACGTTTTAAAAAGATAGATAAGGTAGCCCGGGACGCTGTTAGAGATATCCGCGATTTACTTAGAAGCCAAAAGAAACGACTTCGCGAATCTGAACATGACGAATAGTGTTAAAAACAGAAAGGCCCCGCATGCGGGGCCTTTCTTTATCCTAATATTATAAGAAACTATTCTTCTCTGTTAATGTATATCCATCCGGTGTTTGTTCCACCAGCTGAACGCTCAATAACATAGTAGTAAGTACCGGTTGGTAATTCGTCTCCGTTTTTACCTTGTCCGATCCATTCTCTTGTATAGTTTGCTTTAGTGTATACTTCTTGTCCGTAACGGTTGAAGATTGACAGTTTTTTAACACCCATATATTCAAGGTCAAAATAGTCGTTCAGTCCGTCATTGTTTGGTGATATACCTTTTTGTATAGAACATCCGATACCTAATACAGTATGATTCCTTGTAGTTTCACAACCGTTTGCATCGGTAATTGTTAACAGGAATTCCTGAGGGAATACATCCTGACCAGGTGTGCTGTTAGCATATTCAGATACATCAAATGTATAAGAATTTGTTCCTACAGGAGTACCTGTTGAAGTAGTCCACTGGAATGTAAGACCAGTGCTTCCTTCATAAGTACCATCTTCACTAGGAGCAGCAGTTACGATAAATGCACTTCCGTTACACTCACCATTAAATACAAACTGAAGATCAGTTCCGATAGTGAACGTATCGCTTTTTAATCCTGCTTTGATACAGTTTACAGTATCAGCATTGAATGTATAAGTAACAGTGTGCTCACCCGGTGTACTTGCCTCAACGTTTATCGTACCTGACACAGGATCGATAACAAGACCAGGAGTACCGGAGAATGTACCACCTGTAGTAAATGCAGGATCAAGATCCGGAGTCACATCAGATGAGTCATAACAGTAGTTAGTGGCATAACTAAATTCAACTACCGGTTCAAATACAGGTACAATAGTAACATCAAATGTACCAGTACCGTCTGCTGTACAATCAGCAACATTTCCTGTAAAGTTATACGTTACAGTATAAGTACCGGTTGTACTTGCTGCAAAGTTAATCTCACCTGTTGCAGGATCAATAACAAGACCCGTTGTAGAGCTAAATACACCACCTGTGCTAAAGTCTGTTGCCAGAGCCGGAAGCTGGTTAGGTGCATCTGCACAAGCAGGAGTTGTATACGTGAATCCTGTTACAGCAGGAGCCAACGGTGTTACAACAATTTGTACGCTTGTAGCATTTCCTTTATTACAAACAGAAGGATCAGGATCTACAGTATAAGTTACTGTGTAAGTACCAGGAGTACTTTGTGTAAGATCAATTTCACCTGTAAGTCTGTCAATAATTAATCCGCCACCAGCTGTATAGTAACCTCCAGGAGTTTGTGTTGTATCCGGAGTTACAGTAGGGTTAGGGTCTTCGATACAAACGCTCGCCGGTAATGTAAATGTTGTTACAGGAACTATAGAAGGGTTAACAACGATAGTTATTTTAGTCCTGTTACTTTCACATCCAAATTGAGTTGTCTGGCTAACAAAATAATCAAATGTACCAGGTACAGCTGTAGATGGAGTAGGAGCAGTAGTGCTTGCAGTTCCACCAGTCTCATCTTCATACCAGTTTAATGTGTTTCCTGTAAATACGGTAGCCGTAAGTGTTATAGGAGTAGCATCCTGACAGTATGTGTAAGTAGTAGCAGCGATAGGCGCTGTAGGAATTGCATGTACAGTTACAGCAATTGCAGTTCTAGGGCTTTCGCAGCTATCCGGAGCTGTCTGGCTTACATAATATGTAGTAGTACCAACAGCTGTAGCGGTAGGAGTTGGTGCAGTTGCATCAGCTGTTCCACCAGTTGCTGTAGTATACCAGTTTAATGTGTGTCCTGTAAGAGCAGTAGCCGTTATCGCTACAGGCGTTTCGTTAACACAGTAATCAATCTGAGTTGTAGCAGCAGGAGCAGGTACATCTCCGTTGTCATAATGAACAATACGCTCAGTCTGACAATATAGAGTAGTCCAGTAGAATTTATAATCACCTGTTCTGCTAAATCCTGTTATTGATGTACTAGGGTTAGAAGGGTCACTGATTTCAGTTTCTGAAGGGTTGCTTGAATCAGCACTCCATTCACCTGATCCTGAAGCCTGAGCCGTAATTACATTGTTTACACAAGTAAGTTCTTCAGGTCCAAAAGTTACAATACTGTTATCAGCAGTAAATTCAATTCCATCAAGGAAGTTACCAATACTGGCTGCATTTGCAGCACCACCACAAGATGAAGCGGAGTTAAAGAAGAAACGTGTTACTGCAACACCAGGCTCAGATGTGTAAGTTCCTGTATATACAGCCCAATCTCCTGTAAAGCCGGTTTCCTGAACCGTTATCAATGGTAATGTTTTAGGATCCTGAGTTTCAGCATTACCTGCACGAAGCTCAATTTTATCTACACAGCTTCTACCTCTGTGTGCAAACTTATAAGTAAATGTTGTAACCTGCGGCGTAGAATAATCTTGGTATAAACCTGCGTTTTCGTTAGCATTAAGCTCAACAAATTGTCCGCCATCATAATCAGGTACATTTTCAAAGTTACTAGCAGGCCAAACTTCAATAATTCCGTCTGATGCCGTAGTTCTCCATCCCTGAACCGTATTATGGTGAACCATATTAGGGTATGGTGAAGGCGGGTCAACCGGCGCCGGTCTAGGATCTTCGAAGTCTGCATTTATTGTGGTTACAGCACATGCCGAAGATGTTACAGTACCTAAGTCTTTAGGTGTATTTATACAAACTTTAAACGAAGTTTGTGCTAAGTTAGGTGTAGCACTATTCATAGATAGTCTTACTTTGTAGGTAACACCCGGTACAAGGTTTCTTGCCTGTAATACGTTAACAATACTACATCCTAGTGGTTGTAAAATATCACAGTTAGTACCTTCGTATAACGAGATTACTATTGGCATAGCAACTACGTTTTGAGGAAGTGGTGCAAAGTCTGAAAGCTCAATATTATGTCTTTCTCCTGTTGCAACAAATTCATACCAAATATCGGCACCATTAGTTTGCGTACATGTGTATGGCTGCGAAGATGGTGTAGAATCTACCCATGATGTAGTAGCAGATACCTGACAAGGATTGTCTTTGTCATTTACGCCAAGCGCATACGCACCAGAACATTCGTCGTTTGCAATGTCTGTTTTAAATTCAAACGGACCAGCCCACTTACTCATATCATCTGAATCACAAATTGACCTTACAAAGAATCCGTAGCTTGTAGACGAAAGTAAGTTCGGAGTTGTATATACATAAGATTGTGGATTTGGATCTGTACTTGTTACAGAGATACCTGTAGTTGCAGCAGTAGGCGAAGGCTGTCCTGTTGGCGTTACATATATTTCCCACGATGTAGCAGTACCTTCTTCATTCCAGTTGAAAGTAGCTCCGGTTGAAGTTACATCAGTAACGTCTAATGCTGTTGGCTTAGCACATGTAACTACTTGTAGGTCTATGTTATCTATGGCTGCAGGAGCCTGATTTGCAGTAAATGTATTACTTACCCACTCAAAGATAATACGCTGGTTAGTACCTGCATATCCTGTTGGATCTAGTGTAAAACTAGCGGAAGTCCATGTTGTCCTGCCTTGCAAGTTAATGTTTGTAATTAATTCGCTGTCTGCAGGTAATGACATTTCGTTTCCTGTTGTTGGGAAATATGTAGTTGGAACTCTCCAAACACGAACATAATCTCCAAAGCCATCACCATTATTTTTCCAGTCGAAACTAAAATCTAATGACGTAGCGGTACTAGGAATAACAAAATCTTTATAAGCATGAACTACCGATCCGTTAACACCATATGTATTAGTTTCACCGTTTGTATTACTTATGTAAAGTGATTTGTCTGGGCTGTTGCTTACAGCAGTACCAACTACCCACTTATCTTGCTCCGAACCGTTTTTAAGGCTCCAGCCATGCTGAATACCATCAAAATTCTGTACATAAGGAAGAGTAGAAGCTTGTTGAGCTGTATTTAGCTCTACAGGGCCTATCCAAATACTTTTACCGTCCGATCCACAGTTAGACCTTACCCAGAAATAGTAGTTTGATGATTGCTCTAAACCTGCTAATGTAATAGAAGTAGTAGGATGTGCAACAGGATTACTAGGCGTAGTTGTGCTTGTTGGCGCAGCCAGGCTAGTAGTATAGTAATAGTCGTACCCTGCAGCCGGAACTGTAGGAGCAGTCCATGCAAATGTAGCACCACCTGCATTGTTAGATGGCATTGTAAGGTTACTTGGCGGGTAACATGTTACGGCAGCCAAATTAACGTTATCTACAGCTGCTGGTCTTTGAGTACCACCAAATTGATCGTTTGTCCATTCGAACACTAAACGTCTTGCTTGTCCTTGGAACTGGTTAACGTTAAAGATAAAATTCTCAGTTTTCCAGCCGGCATTATTCATAAACTGACCACCGATCTGAATTCTTGAATTGTTAAGTTGTGTTATTTGAGTTCCCGGAGTAGGTACATAATCTACAGGTACCATCCATACTTTTAGATAGTCACCAAATTCGCCTGTTCCTTTCCAGTCAAATGTAAACTGTACATCCTGAACAACAGCTGGTAGCTTTATATCTCTATAAGCGTGTACAACTGAACCGGCAGTACCAGTATAAGAATTATTTGCGCCGTTGTCGTTAGATATATATAATGAGTTAGGAGCACTATTATTTGTAGCAGTTCCTACAACCCATTTATTAACCTGGCCTTCATTTACAAATTGATAGCCATTTGTTGCACCGTCAAAGTTCTCTGCATAATCCATAGGCGCAGGAATTTGTGGTGTAACAAATCGTAGTGGTCCTGTCCAGTAACTTTTAGTAGCACCACAGTTTGTTCTAACCCAGAAATAGTAAGTTGTAGAAGGAGTAAGATCTGCTCCGTCAATTACCGCCTCAGTTGTAGTTTCAGCATTAAGATCTGCTGCAGGAGGTGTAGCAGTAGGAGGTGTAGCATCTGTACTATAGTAGTACTCGTAAGCTGTAGCACCTGATACAGGAGCTGTCCATCCTACTTTTACTTCTTCAGCTGCAAGTGAAGCTAATACCAAAGCTGTCGGCTGAGGACATTGTACAACCTTAAGGTTAATGTTGTCTATAGCAGCAGGCGGATTAGAACCGTTTACATTGTTATTAATCCACTCAAATACCAATCTTTTTGTTGTACCTGCGTAAGTAGAACCCTGAATGATGTATTTGAAGTTAGTCCACGCAGTCTGACCTGTAAAGTTATTGCTTGTTGCAGTAGCAGGTATTAAAAGGCGTGTGTTGGCTGTGCCAATCGCACTGCCCGGTGTTGGTGTAAAGTCAGTATTAACTAACCAAACCCTGAAGTAATCAGATGCTTCCCCAACACCTTTCCAGTCGAACGAAAGTTCAAGCTGATCTAGTGGAGTAGGCATTTGTATGTCTCTGTATGCATGTACTGTAGACGTTGCTAGAACATTATAGCTGTTTGTAGTACCATTGTCACTTGATATATAAAGTGATTTTGTGCCACTGTTACTTGTAGCTGTTCCTACCGCCCATTTGTTTGCCTGAGTACCGTTGCTTAAACCCCATTCGTGGGTAGCTCCGTCAAAATTCTGTGTGTAATCCATTCCCGCAGGAATTTGTGGAGCCACAAAGAATAATACTCCGCTCCATGTACTTTTATCAGTTGGTCCGCAATTTGCTCTTACCCAAACATAATAAGATTGAGATGGAGTAAGTGTGTTTACAGGAAGATCTAAAGTATTTGTTGCAGACGATAATAAGATAACACCTCCAACGCCATTAACAGGGCTTACAGGAGCTGTTGGTGATGGGCCAATATATACTTCATATCCTGCAGCAGGAATAGAAGTTGGCACCGGCCATGTAAAGGTAGCTTCTGTTGGCTGTAATGTACCAGCAACAAGTGTAGCTGTACCAG
Organism: Flavobacterium psychrophilum; assembly: GCA_001708385.1. Lineage (NCBI taxonomy): Bacteria > Pseudomonadati > Bacteroidota > Flavobacteriia > Flavobacteriales > Flavobacteriaceae > Flavobacterium > Flavobacterium psychrophilum. The sequence continues at coordinate 4,039,644 of CP012388.1, forward strand.
GTGCAGGACAAGTAATAACAGATAAGTTAATGTTATCTATGGCAGCAGGAGGCTGGTTAGCCGAGAATGAGTTGTTAAACCATTCGAAAACAAGTCTTCTTGTACTTCCGGCAACACCAGTAGGTAGCGTAATAACGTTACTTGCAGTAGACCATGCAGGAGAGCCAGATCTGTTTCCACCCACAGGGATGTTAGCAGCCACGTTGGCTATTTGCTGGCCCGGAACTAATGTTAACGTAGTTGGAGCAAGATATACTCTAAAGTAACCACCAGATGTTGTACCATTACTTTTCCAGTCGAAAGAAAGGTTTAATGATGTAGCATCACCAGGTATGGTAACATCCCTGTACGCTTGTACAACTGATTGTGTTGAAGTAGTGAAAAGGTTATTTAAACCATTATCATTAGATATAAATAACGCATTTCCGGTACCACCAAAATTAGTGTTCCCAATAGTTGCATTACCATTTATAGCCCATTTATTTGCTTGTGAACCATTGTTTAATGTCCATTGAGATGGAACTGTAGTAAAATCTTCAGTATAATTAAGCAAGGCAGGGTTTTGAGTCGTTGTAAACGCTATCGGACCTACCCAAATACTGTAAGTATCACCACTTGTACACTTAGCTCTAACATAATATTCGTAAGCTGTGGAAGCTGATAAATTTACAGGAGTTGTCCCTGTAGTCTGTGTTACTGAAGGTGTAGCACTAGTTACAACTTGTCCTGCAACTGTAGGGAATCCTGTACCTGCAGGCTGTACGGTAATTTGCCATTCTGTAGATACACCCGCAGCCCAAGAAAGGTTTGCAGTATTTGAGCTTACAGATGTTACAGTAGCAGCTGTTGGAGCATCGCAAAATATCTGCTGAACAGATAAGTTATATGCTGTTACAGCAGTTGCGCCAGAGCTTGAAATAACTATATATATAGGTGTGCCTGCCGTTACAGCATAAGTAGGTATTTCTACCGTACCATTGCCTGTAGCCCCTGCAAGACAGCTAACACCTATGTTAGCACAGTCGCTATAAACAAAAACGCCTGCATTAGGAGCAGTACCTGTAAGTTTTATATTAATATTTCCTGTAGCATCTGGTGTATATTGATATACTACATCATTACCCTGAAGGTAGTTGCCAGTAGTATTACATCCTGTTGAGCCACTTGCATTATAATTATTTGCAAAAGCTGAAGTATTGCTAGTTGTAAAGTAAGGTAAGGCTGATGGTATTACCAATGGATTACTACAACTTTCACCTAAAGCGGCGGTAGAGAAAAACACAGGATTAGTGTTGTCACTTACTCCGGAGTCACTACATACTGCACGCAGGTACACTTTATAATCGGTATCTGCTGTCAAAGTTTCTCCGGCTCCATTACCATAAACATATGGTGGTGCACCATTATAAGTTACCCAGTTGGCTGACGGTCCACCAGCACTTTCCGGGACAACATTTATTTCCCATTGCTGAGCATCATTTGTGCTGGTCCAGCCAAGTTGTACGGTTGTCATACCTGGATTAGTAGCTGTTAAACCTGTTGGAGGAGTACATATAGACAAACAAGATACATCATCTATACGCCAAGCGTCCTGGTCGTTACTTTCCAGCACAAAAGCAATACGAACATTACCTGTAACGTTAGGCATGTTTATAACCTTTTGCGTCCATGATAACTGCAATGTCTGTATAGTTTCGTCTGTATACGTAACTATATCTGTATAGTCGTCAAAATTATACGGATCTTTTCCAGGGCCTTCCTGAAAAATTTTAATTTTGTAGATGGCATTATTAACACCAGCAAATCCCAGTTTAGAGAAGAATTTTAGCTGGCCATTTGCTGGCATTGGAAAAGCTTTTGTAATAAGCCAGCTTTTTGGTACTTCACACGAAGTACATACTGCCTGACGGCGTATGTATGCAAAGCCGGTACCGGTAACCGAAGGATTTGCAGTGGTTGACTCAATTCTTTGCCACGCGTATACGGCAGCGGTTTGCTTTCTTACAATCCATCCCGCGGCAGGAACATCTCCACCCTCACCCGGCCCGTCATTGTAGTCGGGATTTGGAATCCAGGGGGCATCAAAGCTCTCATTGGGGAGCTGAGCGTAGCCGCAAAATGACAGTAATGATACAATGATCAATAATGTAATTTTTTTCATAAAAGATAGTTAATATTAGGTTTAAGTTTTAAATCTACTTAAAAAAACATCTACAATAGCAGTAACCCTAACCAGAATTTTCACTAAACACCTAAAAAAAACAAAAAACATACAAAATGTTACATATGTAACTATTTAAAAAAATATTATAACTTTTAATATTTATTTTGTAGATATTTTAACAAAATAAAAACAAGAAAGGATGTTACTAAATCGTAAAACTAGAACTTGCGGAAATTGCTAATTAGTAAAATTGTTGAATTATTATAAGTGTTTCTTTCAAAACGTTAAAAGCTTTGTTTAATAAGTGTAAATAGCCTATTTTATATTAAATGCTCTGTTAACATACACTGGAATTTTATAATTGAAATTTGTATTTAATTGAAGTTAGAAATATAGACTTTACTTGTTATTTGCAGAGGCTTCAAAAAATTCAATATATCTGCGTTTTAACTTTTTTTGTAATATATATGCGTTGTATTTACTATCGTCAATATACTACAGTTTCAACATTAAATAATTAGTTTTACCTCATTTACTATCCACAGAGAATCATTATTTCGGTACAATTATATAAAAAAAACAGGGGACACTTAAAAAGTGTCCCCTGTGATTATTACGTAGAAGTATTACTATTCTTCCCTGTTAATATATACCCAGCCGGTTTTAGTTTCTCCCTGACCTCTCTCTATCATGTAGAAATAAGTTCCTGTAGGTAATTCACGTCCATGAGAATCCTGTCCGTGCCATTCTTTTTCATAGTTGGCTTTAGAATAAACTTCCTGTCCGTAACGGTTAAAAATTGTAATTTTTCTAACGTCAAAGTCTGTAAGGTCAAATTCATCATTGCTGCCATCATTGTTTGGAGATATCCCTTTTGGAATCTTACAAGTTGTTGCAGAAATAATAATTTCCTTCTCTCCGGTACAACCATCGGCAGTGGTAACTACAACTGTATAGATACCTGGTTTAGGAGCCGCAAATTTTCTTTCTGTAGAAGTAAAATCGTCCGGACCTGTCCAGCTATATGTAGCGGAATCTTCATTAAATGAATCATCTTCTGCAATAGCTTCCAGCATGTAAATATTATTCTCGCAACCTTCTACAAAGTTAATTTCAACGGCATTTTCGTTTAGCTCAACAACAACATTCTCAGTATGGGTACACGTACCTATAGATACTGTAACACCGTATGTCCCAAATGCTGTTGAAGTTAGTGTGCTCTCGTTTCCTGCAATAATAGCTCCATCAAGAGTCCATTCGTAAACTGCATCGGCAGTGTTGAAATTCACTGCTTTAACAGTTATAGTAACATCCTCAGCACGGCAAGCTGTAAATTCGCCTTCCAGTGTAAATTCCGGTTGAGGGGTAATAGTTACCAAGAAGCTTGTTTCTGCTGTACAGTTAGGAGTAGTATTGCTTTGCGCAAAAATAAATATTTCCTGTGTGCTATCAATTAGTTTTCCTTCCTCAAGTAAAGTACCTGTTCCATTTGAACCCGTATAATAGCTATTACCATCGTTTAGTTCGGGAAGAGTATAACTTCCACATTCTGTAACATCCAGTAGTTGTTGTGCAACAGGCGCAGGTAATACAGTTACTTTTACTGTAGCCGTAGCTGTACATCCTTTATTATTTACGGTAACCACGTAATCTCCGGTTTCATCGACAGAAATTGATGCTGTTGTGTCCGGTAGGAGTGTGCCATTTAATGTCCAGCTGATAGTAACATCCTCAGTATTAAAATTGGTTGGTGTTACCGTTATTGTTCCCGTTGTGTTTTCGCATACAGAGAAATCCGGAGTAATGGTAAACAGAGGTGTTAAGTCCTGTACTATCAATTTAAATGACTTTACAGTATAACACTGCGTAGCGTTGTTTTCTATTCTGACAAATACTTCCTGTTCAGTTTGGGTAGTATTTGTATATGGACTTGTAATTGCGCCTGTATTACCTTCAGCTTCTGTAGCAGATAGGTGATACGTTACAGTATAATCTGTAGTAGTAAGTCCGTCAAGTATTACCGGTGTGTTTAATGCTAAATTAAATTCAGCAAAACCATCAGCATCACAAGCAGTAAGATCCTGTGGTGCACCGGTAACATCTGCCGCATAAAACTCAACAACAACAGTATCTTCCCTTACACAGCTATAACCTGTAACATTGGCGCTAACACTATAAGTACCCGGTTCGCTTACTACAAGTTGCGATCCTGTTTGCCCTGCAATTACAGTATTATTGCGAGTCCATTCAAATTCAAAAACATCAGCATCAAGGTTTGTTTCCAATGTTGTTTTCTGACCATCGCAAACCGCTGTATTAATTGCTACCAGTAGGTCATCACCAAGGTTAATACTACCACCTCCGTTAACGCCGCCTTTAATAAATACACCTGAATCCAGGTTATTATCTGTTTCGGCAATAGCAATTTTAAGGTGATATTGCTGGTTTGGTATAACGTCTGCCTTAGCAGTCATTACAACCGTTTGTCCATTGAACGCAGTGTTAGAATAATCCTGTTGTTCAAACACGTTATACTTGTCAAAATACTCAAGATTATAACCCGGGCAAACAGTTGGATATCCATTTCCGCTAATACTAAATACAGAGATTGGTGTAGTTGTTTCTGGTATAACAGCTATGTTCTTTTTGTTACCCTGATCATCTGTTAAAAGAATTGCGAATGTATCCCAGCTAAAACACTGTATCATATCACCATATTCTTCAGAAGCAAACAAAAAGTCTAAACTTAATGTTGGCAGGGTAGGTACAAAGTCAAATTCTATAACAGATGCATTCGTAGTTGGCTGGAATGGTTCAGCACCAAGCATACCTGTTACGACTTCATCAATGTCTGTATCGCCTGGCCATACAGCAGATCCATGCTCCATAGCCTTATAGTTAGGGCCGGGTACCATCATTGCGTTACCTGTAGTTAGCAACACACCTTCCTGGAAAGGAAAATCAGAACCATTTTTATTAAAGTAAGCAATACCATTAGGGTTATCTCCAAATACATTGTCGGGATCCGGGAAGTTAGTTCCTGTAGACCATGTAACATTGCTTACCTGTGCGCAATCTCCGCTAAATAGTACATCTTTTACAAGTTGTTCTACTGTATGTTGCGTATTGTTTACAGCAATAGGGGTAACAGGTATTTTAATACAAACTTTAAATGTCCCGGCTATGTTCGATGATTCCGGGCTAAATACCCTAAGTGTATATTTTTTACCTATCGTTAGGTTATCAAGAATCATAGAAGAAGAGTCAAGACCCATATCTGAGCTTGCCGTCATACAATACCCAACCTGCGTTAGGCCGTTGCAATCGTCACCTTCATAAATCATGTACATTAACTGTGTTCCCGAAATTAATGACAGAGTGTGCATTTCAGCGGTCGCAGTAAAATTAAACCAAACATCGTCATCGGCATTTGTCCAGCTTCCGCAAGGATTTTCCTGAGAAGATTCTGTTGCGCCGTCTAGTGTTCCAAAAGCATACACATCACAAGCAGGCCCAACGTTAACCGGAATTTCCCTAGCGGTATCGCAATCGTTATTATCAAGTTTAGTTACAAATGTAGCCTTGTCTGATGATGGGCTGGTATTCGAACCACAAATAGCTTTTACAGTTATTTCATAAGGAGTAGAAGGCTGTAATCCTGTAAGGGTGTAAGGAAGGCTGGTTACAGCTATCCCTGTTGTCGGAACATTTTCACCTTGTACATTTACAAACAATTCCCATTCCGTTTCAGTTCCACCAGCCTGCCAGTTTACTTCGGCACTGGTTTGTGTTATATTAGTTGTTGTAACATATAGAGGCTCAGCACAAGCAGGAGCAGTTTCTACCATTACATTGTCTATAAACAAATCGTCACCAAATTCATAAACCGGAGGTACCTGCCATGCAAAATATACAGGGCCTGTTTTTCCTGCAAGAGATATAATATTTACAAGATAATCCTGGTTTGTATAAGTTGCTTCCGGTAGTAAAACCTCTGTAAAGCTGCTTAGATCAGAATTTGTAGTAGACATTAATACTCTAAATCCTGTAGTGTCGCTATTACCACCAACTTTATAATGAAATTTAAGCCTTTCGTTACCTGTAAGGTTTATAGCGGGCGATATTAGCCAATCATTATTTGCGGCGTTACCTGTATAAATACTTGCTGCCTCATCACCTTCATATTGTCCGTTACTGTTAGTGTCCCAAACAGCCCAGTCGCCGTTACCGTTAACTGTTTTCCAGCAATTTTCTGATGCCGAATCACTGTTAAACCCTTCGAAGAAAGGAATGTCAAAAGCGGCACATTTTGTTGTGAAGCTAAACGGGCTGCTCCAAAATGTTTTATTTGTAGGGCCACATACTGCACGTACAAAAGCCTGATAAAGCGTATTCGGTGCTAATGATGAAGGATCGTACGATGGAGAAGTTAGTGGTGTACCGGAAAATGATTCTGCCGGAGCGCCAGATACGTTAGGATCAACCACAACTATTTCCCAGGCTGTTTCGTTATTACCCGGAGTCCATTGTAAATGAGCCGATGTAGATGTCAGATTGTTAACTAAAATATCTGTTGGCTCTGCACATGCAGGCATCGCCTCAACCAAAAAGTTATCAATAGCTATTTCATAACCACCGTTTACACCGGTAGGTATATGTAGTGCTAAATACACAGGGCCAGCAGGTAAGCTTGACAGGTTAATTGTTTTCTTTGTAAAACCTGCAACCGCATAGCTTGTAAGCGGTGAAAGCTCTATAGTAAAATCTTCAGGAGCATTTCCTGTAGTTGATGCCATAACCTTAAGGCCAACCGCGCCAAACTCCTGTGTTTGTACATAGAAGCTTAGGCGTTCGTTTCCTGAAAGTTGTATTGCGGGTGATATAAGCCAGTCATTGTTTTCTGAAGTTGAACTAACATCAAATTTAGCCGACTGGTCTCCTTCGTATGTAGCGTATGTAAAATCAAGATCCCAAACACTTCCATCATTGTTTTCATCGGCAACAGTCCAACAAAATTGTGTGGTAGAATTTGTATCGAAACCTTCAAAGAAGGGAACAGTATACACACCACAAGCGGTGTTGAATACTGTAGGGCCTGTCCAGCTGCTGTACGTTCCATCTCCACAATTGGCACGAACATACACTTCATATTGCGTGCTTTGCGTAAGGTTATTTAGCGTTACTGTATTTGTTGTTGCAGCAGTTCCGTTGCCAAGTGGCAAACCTGTTCCTACTGGCTGAACCACATATTCCCATGCTGAAAGTGACGATGTCCATCCCAGGGTAATACCTGTGTAGGTTGCATCTGTAGCTGTAACATCAGTGGGCTTATCGCAAAATTCCTGCTGAATAGTAAGTTTATACCCAACGGTTTGTGCAAACCATGAAGATATTACAATGTAATATGTTGTACCTGCTGTTACAGCAATTGTCGGGATATTAAGATCCGGAGCAGGGGTAATGTAATCATTGGCAGCACCTGCGTAACAGCTTGTGCCTATACCGGCACATGATGTATAAACAAATACACCTGCATAAGTATCTGTAATTCCCGATACGTTAATGCTTATTACACCATTTTGTGTAGCTGTATAAGCATAAGTAACATCGTTACCATTTAAGTATTGAGATGAGTTTGTGGTTCCGCAGCCTCCTGCAGATCCTTGATATACATCAAAATAGTTTGCAGTATCGTCTGTGTCAACATACGGCAGGGCAGTAACTACTTTTGCGTTTAGGCAGTTATCTCCCGGTTTCACCGTTGTAAAAGTAACCGGCCCAATCCAGTCGCTCTTACCGCCATCTGCGCAAAGCGAACGTACGTAAAATTTATATTCTGTACCCTGTACTAAATTTGTAGCAGAGTAGGGAGATGATCCGTTGTAAATAATACCGGTACCAACTGTAGGTTCGTTAACAGGTTTTAATTCAATTTCCCATTTTGTAGCCCCGGATGTGTTTATCCAGTTAAGTGTAGCAGTTGTAACACCAATATTAGTAGCAGATAGATCTGTAGGATCTGTACATTGAGACACTACCTCCACATCGTCCAGTAAGAATCTGTCACCAAAGTCGCTCACTACAACAAAGGCAATCCTAACTTGTGTATTTTCATACGCAGCAGGAATGTTTACTATTGTTTTAACGTATTCGGTCTGACCAGGATTTAGTTCCAGTTCTGTCCACGATTGTAATTCTACATAGTTACTAAGGATAGAAGCATCGGCACCTGCCGGTAATATTTTTACCTTTATAACTGTAGATTGGTCTGCCACCTGTAAAAATCTCGAATAGAAATTTATCCTTCCGTTAACAGGAGAATTAAATAGTGGCGATACAAGATAGTCTTCCGGCATACCCGTAAGTACGTTTTCGGGTATCAGGTAGGCAGCATGTGTACCGGTATTGGGTGGTGTAACCGTATTACCGGCTGTAGACTGTACCCATTTGGTATTTAAGCCTGTGTTGTTCTGGAGTATCATCCAGTTTGTTGGGCCCTGCCCGGCAGTCCAGCTCTCAAAGCTTTCGTTTGGCAGCTGTGCATAACCATTCAAAGCGAATAGCAATGCCGTTAAAAACAGTGTAATTTTTTTCATGCCATTTTCTGTTTTTGTTAGTTCATGCATTAATTAGTAGTTTATGTTAACAGGTAGTTTAGGGGTAGGATCTGTAAAATATTCTGAAGTTTTTTGGAAAGAAAAAGCAAGGATATTTTTAGGCAGAACAATACCGTACACAACATTAACTAAAATTTCACACAATATTTAAAATACGCATGATTATCGGTTTGGAAACAGTGCGACAATAACTAGAAAAAGTAAGACATGTGTGTGTTATAGTGTTGATATGTAGTCGTATAAGCTAATATTTTCCGGAATTTCCATTTTGATAGCCATACGGTCTTTTCGCTTTCTGCAAGCCTCAATTGTTATGTTAAGTATAGACGCAATTTCCTTAATACTAAGGTTCATGTAGATGTATGCAAGAAAGCGTACATCATTTGAAGTTAAGCTTGGGTGGAGACTTTTAAGACGGGTAAGGAAACCATGATTCACCTCTTCAAAATGGGTAATAAAATTATCCCACTCATCATCCGTTTTTAAATGGTTTTTAAGATTTCTTATCTGGTTTGCTAAAGAAAGGTCTTTAGATAATTTAGGCTTCTTAGACAATGATACCAATATGTCTTCTATAAGCTGATTCCTGTCTGAAAGATAAAGTGCTTTGGCAGATAGCTTTCTGTTACGGGCTTCAATTTCGTTTTTAAGGCGCTCCTGTTCTAAAAGGGCATTCGTTTCGTTTTCCCTGTACTGCTTTTCAAGCAACAGGTTGTCATTCTTTTCTTTTTCCAGTTCAAGTGATGTAATACGCTGATTGCGCTCCGCGATTAGTTTCTTTTGTCTTAAAATAAGTACAGTAGCACAAAGCACTGCTATAAAAATAGCGAGTAGAGAATAAACTATCTTACGCTCCGCGGCTATCTTTTCATCATTGATCGCCAGCTGATTCTTATAGTTCTGAATTTCAAACTTTACACGGCTATTTTCGAAGAGCCTGCCATTTTTAATTTCGTTTAATTTGGTATCGGTGCTTAAAATCGAGTCTTTATAACGAAGTGCGGTTTGATATGCTCCCGATTTTGTATAAATGTCTGAAAGTAATTCAAATATCCTCCTTCTTGCTTCCACATTGGGAGACTTTTCTAATATGGTTAAAGCACTTCGTGCAGCATTATCATAGTTTTTTTCCTTAAAGTAGCTCTTTACGATAATCTCACCTAAAGGCACACTAATGTCATTGTAAGCAACATCTTTGGTGTTTAATAAAAGTTCTTCTGCTTTTTGCCTTGCTACCGCAGTATTTCCTTCAAGCAAATCACTTTCTGCCAGTATCATATTTGCCGCTATTACAGATTTTGGCCAGTTTTTCTTGAGGTTAGGCATAGCTTCTGCAATATAGGCCCTTGCATTTTGCGGTGCATTTAAGATATTTTCTACATTGGCAAGGTTTATTAAGTATATACCAATGCTTTTGTATTTCTCATCCTTAGCAGTTTTGTACGCCTTAAGATAATATTCCCGTGCTTTCTTATAGTTTTTATCGGCAGTATATAAAATGGCAATATTGTTAAGCGCAATCATTTCAAATTCGGGGCCTAGCTCCTTTACCGAAAGGTTGTAGGCTTCAAGGCAAAAGTTAAGTGCCTCACCGTAATCCATCATAGCGATATAATTATGGGCTGTATAATTAATTGCCCAAAACAACTGTTTGTTCCACCTGTTCTTTTCGGCTGCAGTGCGGACAGTTGTAAGTAGTTCGAGCGATTTTACATATTCTTTATTGCGTGTGGCTTCCTGGCCTTTTTTTAGAAGCGAGTCGCATTGAGCCGAGGTAAGTGCCTGTGCCCATGACGGCAAGGTAAATACCACAACAAGAAGAGTAAGAAATATATATTTTAGTTTAAAATGCATTAAAAAAATAGCAGGTTATACAAAACTTAATTTATTCAAATATAACAATAACTGCTATGTAACGAAAATTTTATAGTAATAAGCGTTTTTAACCTGTCTCCGTTCTTTTATTCCTACAAAATGTATAGTGTTGTAATAACGGTTTTTAGGTATTCAAAAATGCATTTCATCGGATTTTTTAAACACTTCAACGTCTTGTTGTGCAGTGTTTTACGTTCTTTTTTGTGTTGAATTAAATTATCATTATTTTAAGTAAAATATACTGTTTTTACAATTCATTCTTCACAATAATTTGTAGGTTTGCCGATTGATAACTAAGCTATAAATTCAAGGTACTTAACCATGAAAAAACTCTATTCTATTCTCTTTTTACTCACCATCTTACCATCCTGCTTACTACATGCGAAGGTAAAACAGCCTTTTGCGCTTACTGCCGAAATTTCTGGAGGTACAACAGTTTGCCGGGGCACGTCTTCACCTTTAGCAACTTTTACAGGGGGTGGAGGTATGGCCCCCTACACTTTTACTTATACAGTTAACGGAGGTACAAATACAACAATTACAAGTACGGGCGGTGGAGATACAGCTACATTAAGCATTCCAACCAATGCAGCAGGTGTATTTACATATCAAATTGTCAGCGTTACAGATGCCGCTAATGTTACACAAACCATAACAGGGCAAAGTGCCGTTTTTAATATAAATTCTACAACCATAACAGGAGCAGGATCGGGCTGTATAGGCAATGCTGTGCCGCTTACAGGTATGGCAATGCCGTCTACTAATCCGGCAATATGGTCATCATCCAATCCGGGTGTTGCTACTGTGAGCAATACAGGTGTGGTAAATGCGCTTTCAGCAGGAACAACGATTATCTCCTTTGATGGGGGCAACGGATGTATCGCTACCCATACTTTTGAAGTTGGTGCTGTTTTAAACGCCAATTTCACTTTTAATAACAATGCCTGTTCAGAAGAAAACGTTGTTTTTTTATCTAGTGTATCTGGTGGAATATCGCCCTATACCTACGCCTGGAATTTCGGGGACGGGCAAACATCTGCTATATCCAATCCTACCCATAAGTTTGAGGCAATAGGCTGTGCCACAGAAACATTTAATGTTACCCTTATAGTAACAGATGCTTCCGGTTGTAGTGAATCGATACAGCAATTGGTAACGGTAAAAGAAAAGCCGCATGCAGCGTTACAAGACCCTAGCTTTAATCCTTTTAGCAACTGTGACAACAATCCTACAGCCGGTAACCCAATGTATGAGCTTACTGTAAATAATATATCTACAGATACAGGATGTACCACCGGCTATACCATAAACTGGGGAGACGGGAGTCCTACACAGACCATTACAACCCAGGCTACGCACACTTATACCCAGTTAGGTAGTTTTCCTTTAACCTTTACAGCTACGGGTGCCAACGGATGTGTAAACACTGTAACGTATAATGTCGCCAACCAGAGTAACCCGGCGGGAAGTTTGGGTACATCGGGTAATACTATTGGCTGTGCACCGTTGAGTGTAGGCTTTTTAATTGGTGCTTGGGAACTAAACTCACCCGGAACGCAATATGTTATTGATTTTGGAGATGATGAAAGTGTCACCCTTCAGCAATCAGATTTTGCAGGGACGCCACCCGGACAGGCCTATACTGTTATGCATCAGTATACTAGATCATCGTGTCCTGCTTCAGGAAGCTTTTCTGCATCTTTAACCGTTACAAATTTATGTAACAGCACAACATTTACAGCGGGTAACCTTCAGGTAAGAACCAAACCTATCCCTGCATTTACTGTTCCTGATACAGGAGTATGCGCAGGAACAGTAGTACAGTTCCCAAATATAACGGTTGCCGGTTTCGGAAACAACTGTCAGACCGGGGCAACATATGTATGGGATTACGGCGATCCTAATGGCGCAAATAATATAGTAACGGTAACAGGCGCTGCAAGCCCGCCAACCGGTACTCACGTGTTTTCGGCACCGGGATTATACACTGTTACATTGAGTGCAGAGAATAATTGTGGAATTGAAGTTACAACCAGACAGGTGTGTGTGGACGGCCCGCTTACTCCGTTTTTTACATTGAACAACGAGGTAATCTGTACAGGGCAAATGGTTAGGGCAGAAGGCAAAACTATAACCACGGTTAACAACGCAGCTCCTGCATGTCCTATAACTTTTGAGTGGACCGTACAGAATTACCTGCTTACAAATTGTGGTACAGGTGCCTCGTGGGGTTTTACCAATGGTACAAATGCAGGCAGCGATGAACCCGAATTTATTTTTTATGAATCGGGTACATATACAATTCGATTAAGGGCAACCAACACCTGCGGCGATTACTTTTTGACAAGAACAGTCGTAGTTAAAAAACCGGCAGAAGTTACCGTAGCCGATATTGCTAACCAGTGTTTTGCGCCGTCGGTAACTATTAATCCGGTTGCTACTGTGACTAACTGTGGCACCACGACCCCGACATACGAATGGAGCTTTCCGGGAGGTACGCCATCAACATCTACAGATGCAGCACCATCGGTAGTATATACTACAACAGGCGTAAAAACATTTACACTTATAGTAAACAACGAGTGCGGACCTTCAACTACTGTTACTAAGACTTTTACTATTTACCCTGAACTGGTTGTTAACGCAGGTGCAGATATTACAATATGTCCAACCGTTGGTGCTCCACTTTTAGCCACAGCGACAGGAGGGTCAGGCGCAGGTTATACGTATTCATGGTCGCCGGCAACAGGGCTTAGTGCAGCTAATATTCCAAATCCTACGGCAAACCCAACAGCAACCACAACCTATACGCTAACAGTTACAGATTCTAATAACTGTACATTAACAGATCAGGTTACTGTAAACGTTAATGTTATCACTCCGGGCACTATTGCTGCTTCTCAAACTGTGTGCGCAGACGGCGATCCGGTTGTTTTTACAGAAACGGTAGCCGCTACCGCTACAGAAGCAATAACATATCAATGGCAGAGTTCGACTACCGGTAATAATACGGACTTTACAGATATACCGGGGGAGACAAATACAACATTTGATCCTCCCGTTCCAATAGCAACAATTTATTACAGGCGTTTGGCAATAAGCAGCCTTAATGGCGTAGAGTGTAGTGTAACGGGCAATATCGTTTCGGTAACAATAAATAATGTTTCCGCAAGTGTCTTCGATTCAGATGAAATTATTTGCGAGGGCGGTAACCTACCGGCATTTACAGCGGCACCTGCGGCCACAGGTACAGGAACATTAACCTATGTTTGGGAGACTTCTACAGATAATGTCACATTTACAACAGCAGGAACTTCAGCATTGTTTGATCCTCCTGCATTGATGCAAACTACCTATTACAGGCAGGTAGTTACAAGCACATTTAATGGTGTTGCGTGTACAGCAACTAGTAATTTAATTACAATAACCGTTGTGCCTCCGCCAACCATAACAACAGAACCGTTAGCTACACAAACGTTGTGCGCAGGCGGAAGTATTGCGCCGTTAACCATTGCTGTTACAGGCGGTACAGGAAATCCGATAGTATATACTTATCAGTGGTATTCTAACACCATAAACAGTACCACAGGCGGAACAGCAATACCAACAGCAACATCTGCAACATTTACGCCTCCATCAACTACAGTAGGTACTGTTTACTACTATGTAATAGTAACCACAACAGGAGCGGGATGTTCAGATACAAGTACGGTGTCTCAGGTTATAATAACACCATCGCCAACATTTACTACACAGCCGGTATCTCAGGAGCTATGTGAAGGCGAAACACCTGCACCATTAACGGTTGCATATACAAACGGCACCGGAACACCAACATACAGATGGTATAAGAATACCGTAAATGATGATTCTACCGGTACAGAAATACCAGGCGCGACAACAGCAACCTATCAGCCTGTACCATTGGCAACAGATCCTTCTACGGTTTATTATTATGCCCAGGTAGAGTTTGATTCAGGTGGGTGTTCGTTAATAACATCTAATGTAGCAGCAATTATAATAAATACACCGCCCTCTGTAACAGCACAGGCTATCCAAGTTTGTAGTAATGATGCTGCATTCGCAGGATTTGTACCAACAGATGGAGGAGGCAACATTGTACCTACCGGAACTCAATATACATGGGCCGTTACAGGTGCTGCACCTGTCGGGATACAAAATTATACGTCACAGACTGCGTTACAGGATAGTTTCAGACCGATTCCTGCATTAGTTAACACGACCAATGCGCCAATAACGGTTACTTACACTGTAGCTCCACAGGCAGGTATATGTACGGGTACATCGTTTACACTTTCGGTAACGGTTAATCCAAAAGCATCAATAGCAAATAGTACAACTGCAATTTGCAGTAGTGAGACTTTTATAGTATCTCCTGCCAATGTTAACGGAAATACATTACCTGCAAATACTTTATATACCTGGGATGTTCCCGTGGTGTCAGCTCCCGGTAATATAACAGGCGCAGAGGCAGAAACAACTCCACAGGCAAACATAAGCCAGCAACTGGTTAGTACAGCAGCTGTTCCTCTAACGGTTACCTATACAATAACTCCCGTTTCAACAACAAACGGAAATGAATGTGCAGGAAATTCATTTACAGTTGTGGTAACAGTTAATCCGGTGCCTTTAATAGTGAATGTAGAACAACCGGGTATTTGCAGCGGGGAGTCATTCGCTGTTACTCCGGCTAATGGAAACGGAAATATAGTACCTGTAGGTACCACTTATACATGGGGTACTCCTGTTATAAGTCCGGCAGGTGCAATTACCGCTAATGGAGGAGGAGCACCGGTAGCGCAAACATCACCTCAAACAAGCATCGGTCAGCAATTATTTAATGCCACTAGCGATGTGGCAACGGCGACTTATACTGTTACTCCTGTAGCTAACGGATGTACCGGGTCTACTTTTGATATCGTGGTTACACTTAGCCCTACAACTACTGTAGATGCAGTTGCAAACCAAACAATATGCGCAGGAGAATTAACCGATCAGGTAAACTTTACTGGGCCTGTTGCGGGTACAGTATTCAACTGGGTAAATAACATACCTTCTATAGGTCTTACTGCCAGCGGAACAGGAGATATTCCTGCTTTTGCAGCAGTCAATAGCGGAACAACACCAATAACGGCAACTATTACAATAACCCCGGAACTTAACGGATGTATAGGCACACCAAGTAGTTTCACGATTACTATAAATCCTGCACCTTCGGTGTCATTTTCTCAGCCCGATCAGGTTATCTGTTCGGGCAGTACAAATACAGCGGTAAATCTATCCAGTACCACACCATCGGCAACTATAACATGGACGGCGGTTCAGCCTGCTGGAATTACAGGTGTAGTTACAAGCGGTACAACAACTATACCTGCCCAAACCCTGGTTAATAGTACGAGCAGTCCTATAGTAGTAACTTACATTGCAAATGCTGCCACAACAGGCGTTGAATGTCCCGGCGCCGATATGACGTATACTATTACCGTTAACCCTGTTCCGTTTGTAGGATCGGCACAGGAAACGGCTATTTGCAGTGAGGCGTCTCCAAACTTTATTCCTACCGATGGCGGAACAAACAATATACCTGCGGGTACTACATTTACCTGGATAACTTCGCCTGTTGCGGGTGTAACGGGTAATACAAATCAACCCGTAGCCCAGCCGGCGCTTAATCAGGCGTTGATAAATACCACAACAACAACTCAACAGGTTATTTATACTGTAACACCAACATCTGGTGGCTGTACAGGTGTTTCGTTTACGGTTACAGTAACAGTAAACCCTAAAGCAGTTGTCGCTAACGGATCACTTATGATTTGTAATGGCGAAGCTGCTGTATTTACCCCTACAGGCACAATACCAAACGGTACTACTTACTCATGGAACACCCCTTCGCTACCTACGGGGGTAAGCGGGGCAACATTTGGCAATGACGAAACTATAATAAACATTCAACTTACAAATTCGGGTAATGCGCCCCAGCAGGTAACTTATATTATTACACCCGTATCGCCACAAGGCAATTGTCCGGGTAATCCGTTCAATGTTGTGGTTACTGTAAATCCGTCCATCTCGGCTACCTATACAACATCAATGTATAATGGATTTGAAATTAGTGCAGCGGGTGCAAGTGACGGATCGATAGATATTACACCAGTCGGCGGATCTGGTAACTACCAATATACATGGACTTATCCTGACGGTACTACTCAGGCAACAACCCAAGATCTGTCTAACCTTAGCCAAGAAGGCGATTATGTTTTGGTAATAACAGATGCCAGTGGTGTTTGTCCGCCATTTACGCTTACGGTTAAAATTAATGCACCGCTTCCGTTAGAAATATCGATAACCGATACTACAGATGTACTTTGTTTTGGTGCAGCTACAGGAGTTATAGAAGTGGCTATTGATACGCCTTCTATAGCACCATTTGATTATGTTATTAAAAGGATAAACGCTAACGGAACAACAACTACAGTTGAAACAGTTAACGATAGCAATGACCTGAACTATATTTTTGACAACCTTACCGCAGGCAATTACAGGATAGAGGTTATTGACGCTAATAACCATGTTGAATTTTTGAATGCAACCATTAACCAGCCTTCAGAAATTGTAGTTGTGGTTGCAAAAACAGACGAAACCTGCGATGGACTGGAGAACGGTACAATTTCCCTGGCTATATCCGGAGGTACTTTGCCATACCAGAATCCTGCGGTAACATGGGATGATTTTGCAACCGGGCCAATAAGGACGGGGCTACCGGGAGGTACTTATATAGCAACTATTACAGATGGTAACATGTGTACCAAAACGGTTACCGTTGTTATTAATGAGGCACCTGCATTTTCGGTTAATCCTGTAGTAACACAAATTAGCTGTAATGGTGCCAACGATGGTAAAATAGCCCTTAATTTTGTTGGAGGTGTTGGTACGATAGATTTTGAATGGACAGATAATCCTGCTGCCGGTGCAACACGTACCGGATTGGCTCCGGGCAGCTATACTGTAATAATTCAGGATAGCCAGCCATGTGAGATACGAAGAACTTTTGAAATTGTAGAGCCAGCCGAACTTATTATTGGTGCAAACGTTACGCAGCCTATAGATTGTAATAATGCTTTTAGTGGTGCGATAGACCTTATCCCTGCGGGTGGAACACCTCCGTATACCATTCAATGGACAGGATCTGTGAATAGTACCAATGAGGATCTTGTAAATATTACATCGGGCACATATCTGGTTACAGTTACCGATGCTAACGGCTGCAGCAACAACAGGCGGTTCACTTTAGCAAGTCCTAATCCGCTTAATGTAACGGTAAGCAGCACGGTATCGCCAAATTGTGATAACGGAACGGTGGTTCAGATTAATACTGCTTCGGCTACAGGAGGTGTGCCGCCGTATAACTTTACATGGTCTACCGGTACTACTTCGGGAGTCAACAACCAGAATATGACAACCAACGAAAATGGTACCGTGTTAGTTACGGTTACTGATTCTCAGGGCTGTACGGCCAACACTACTTTCACGGTTGAAACGCTACAGTTAGGAAAGCCATCGTTTACTATAGATTCGTATGCTTCGGGTACGTACAACCTGTATTCTATTATGGATCCGATACAATTTACCAATACCTCTACAGGAGATTACACTGCTGTATCCTGGGACTTTGGAGACGGAAGCGTTTCTGACGAAGAGAATCCTCAGCACACTTACATGCGTGAAGGGACTTATGTTATAGTTCAGACGGTAACGTATCCTTACGGATGTGTTTCTACCAACAGAATGACAATAGTTATAGAAAAAGGATATGATGTAATGATACCTAATGCCTTTACACCAAACGGCGACGGTATTAACGACACCTTTGCATTACAGTTTAGGGGAGCAACGTCGGTAGAACTTAGCGTATACGATACCTGGGGCTCTATGATTTACTATGAAAAAGGAGAAACAATTAAAGGATGGGACGGTAACCTGAAAGGCAAGCCTGCCGAAAACGGGAATTACCTTTATAAAATTTCGGTGGTTACATTCTACGGAATACCGGTAAACTTCGAAGGGCCTTTCGTTTTAATTAAATAATACACACAC
Source organism: Flavobacterium psychrophilum (assembly GCA_001708385.1). NCBI lineage: Bacteria > Pseudomonadati > Bacteroidota > Flavobacteriia > Flavobacteriales > Flavobacteriaceae > Flavobacterium > Flavobacterium psychrophilum. The sequence goes on from CP012388.1 coordinate 4,058,418, forward strand.
CTACAAAGATGAAGATTAAGATAACCATCCTTGCCTTACTATGTTTTATGCTTTCTCAGGCACAGGATCCTATATTTACACAATATTTTATGGCACCGCAGGCGCTGAATCCCGGGTATACGGGCTTTATGGAAACAACCCATGTTGGGGTGCTTCACCGCACACAATGGCCCGATGCCGAGCTAAAGATAAACAGCGATTATGCTTTTATTAATGCATGGGCAGAGGGTATGAACAGTGGATTAGGATTAAGCTTTCTGAGTCAGCGCGAATCGTTTACCAATTACAGCCTTAATCAGGTGAATGCCAGTTATGCGTATAAAGTTCAATTGGAAAGCGACTGGTATTTTATTCCGGGTATAGAGGTGGGGTTCGGTACAAAGTCATACGGTTTTCAAAACCTTATCCTGGAAGACCAGCTTAATATTGGTACGGGAACAATTGACGGTACAAGTATTGACCCACTTGGAATAAAAGACAGGATTACGTTTTTTGATGTGTCTGCCGGTATGGTAGTGCACAACGAAAATGCCTTTTTTGGAGTAGCATTAAAACATTTAAATAAGCCTAATATTTCGTTTACTACAATCGGTAATGTTCCGTTAGATATGTTTCTTTCTGTAAACGCCGGATACGAATTTATGGTCTCAGATTATAATGATTTCCTGCCAAACAACACAAAATTATTATTTACGTCGAGCTTTATGATGCAAGGCGATTACAACCGCCTGAATGTTGGAACCGGACTAATATTTTCACGTTTTTTCTTTGGGGCTATAGCAGCTACCAATCCGTCACGCAATAACCCGAACAGCCATTTGCTGACATCAATAAATGGTTTTGGAGGGTTGCAGTACGAACACTTTAAGTTTGGCTATTCGTACGATTTTAATGTTAGTGGTATAGGACGAACCGGTGGGGTACACGAATTTTCTATAACCTACCATTTTGATCTTGCTGCCAAATGTTTCGGGTGTCCGCAATACGAATAATACCTATATATTATACAAATAAGGCAGCTTGATAGCTGCCTTATTCTATTTCATGATTTGTTCAATTTCTACATCTGTAATTGAGGCATTCGCTCCCGGTTTGGAAGCAACCAACGAACCCACAGCACAGGCAAAGTCAATAGCCTTTTGAGGTGGCGTGCCTGTTAGTAGTTTTGTAACGAGCGATGCAAGAAAAGAATCTCCTGCGCCAACCGTATCGGCAACAGTTACAGTATATCCCGGATTAGAGTAGAATTCACCATTCCACAATAATAAAGCACCGTCTTTACCACGGGTTACGCAAACAGCTTTAGCATTCGTTTTTTCCGCGATAAACTGCATACTTTTCTCAATGTTATCTGAATTAAAACCCAAGGCTGTGGCGATCTCAGGAAGTTCCTCATCATTTAGTTTTATAAAGTCGGCTTTCTGCATTAATACATCGAGCGTCTCTATGGAATAATGTGGCTTTCTTAAATTGACATCAAAAACTTTGTAGGTAGTGCTATTGAGTAATTGCAATAAGGTAGTTCTTGAGGTCTCATCACGGCAAACCAGGCTTCCGTAAATAATTACATCGGCATCATCAACTAAGTTTTTAGTGTGAGTATCAGCTTTAATTTTATCCCATGCCGATGGATAACTTATATCGTAGGTAGCCGTTCGGTTTTCATCTAGGTGTACAAGTACAGTACCTGTGGCAAAAGCGTCGCTGACTGATATTCCATTTGTATCAAGCCCCTGTTTTTTTATGTAGTCAAGTATTACCGTTCCGTCTTCATCTTTGCCAACGCAGCTAATCATTGCGGCATAGCAACCCAGGCTTTTCATTCGTAGGGCAACATTAAGCGGAGCACCGCCTATTCGTTTATCATCGGGAAAAACATCCCAAAGTACTTCGCCGTAGCTAACCGCTTTAAGGCTTTTATTGTTGTTCATGTATCGGGTAAAATGTATTACAAAAGTATATACTGCAATTTAATGGATTCCATAGCATTTTTAGGACTGCTAACAGATATTTTTAATTATTACTTAATGTAGGGTTAACGTGACTGGCGCAGTGCAATGGTAAGTTTGCGGAATTTAAAGTTAACAAGCACGAAAATACATGTACTATAATTTTACCAGAATAAGGCTCGTTGCTATTGGCGCAATAGCCGCTGCTGCCACGGCATTATCGTTCTCTTTCACGTCGGACGAAGCCTATACAATAGCTCCTGCCGTAGTTAGTAAATATACCTATGAATTTAAAGAAGCAGCAGTACAAATGGATAGGGCTGCCGAAGATTTCAGGTCAGGTAAAATAAGCCTGGATTCCCTAAAGCAGGTATTGGCAGAAACCCGTATCAGCTACAAAAAAATAGAGTTTTACCTTGCGTTTCATTACTCCGAATACGTGAATGAACATATTAACGGCGCACCATTGTTACATATAGAAAAGTCAGGTACAAGTCCGTTAGTGCTTACGCCTGAAGGTTTACAGGTACTTGATGAATTGGTTTTTTCTGATGAAGCTGCGGACGAAAAAGGGCAGATTGCAGCGATTGCTAAAAAACTGAATTCCTATTACACTATTTTATTCGGTAGTCTTGATACCAAAAGCGGAACTGTAAAAGGTAACATATCGGCGATGAGGCTTCAGCTGGTAAGAATGTATTCATTAGGCTTAACCGGCTTTGATACACCTGGATCGCTCAACGCCATTCCCGAAGCACAAGCAGCACTTGAAGGTATGAAGGCTTTTTTATCTGAAAACTATCCTGAGGCTAAAACAAAAAGTATACTTCCATTGTTTGACGGGGCTATTGGCTACCTTGAAAAAAACACCTCTTTTGAAACCTTAGACAGGCTTGAAATATTTAGAAATTATATCGATCCATTATATAAACAGCTTGGCACAATAGAAAAAGGGCAAGAGCCTGAATTCATCAAGCAGATAGCGGCATGGAATCCCGGCAGTACTTCTATTTTTGGGAATGACTTTTTGAATCCGTATTTCTTTACCGACCTGAAGGAGGGTGAAGACAATGAGGCACTTCGATTATTGGGTAAAGAATTATTTTATGATGCAGCGATAAGCGGAGACGGTACAATGAGCTGTGCTACCTGCCACCAGCAGGGTAAGGCATTTGCCGATGGTATACCAAAATCGATTAGTAATGTGGAAGGTAAAACGGTTTTGCGAAACGCCCCAAGTTTGATTAATGCGGTGTATTCCGACAGGTACTTTTATGACCTGCGCGCCTTTACACTGGAACAACAGGCAGAACACGTAATCTTTAATCCGGATGAGTTTAATACAGCCTATAGTGCTATTCTTAAAAAACTGGGTGAAAGCAAAAGATATGCAGATCAGTTTAAAAGCGTATTTGGAAAAGGAAAGATAACACGCGAAAAATTCTCAAAAGCCCTGGCATCGTATGTGCTTTCGCTACGCTCTTTTAATAGCCAGTTTGATAAATACATAAGAGGAGAAAGTAATGAGCTAAGCCAGGAAGTGAAAAATGGATTTAACCTGTTTATGGGTAAAGCCAATTGCGCTACCTGCCATTTTGCACCTACGTTTGCGGGCTTGGTTCCGCCATTGTACAATGAGAACGAAAGCGAGATATTAGGCGTGCTTGCCGACCCGAATGCTAAATCGCCAAAACTGGATACCGACGAAGGCCGATGGAGTAATACTATATTAAGTGAATACGCCTGGATCTATGAAAAATCGTTTAAGACAAATACAGTGAGAAATTCAGGGCTTACGGCCCCATACTTTCATAATGGCGCTTACGCAACACTGGAAGAAGTTGTAGAGTTTTATAACAATGGTGGCGGGGGAGGCCTCGGGCTTAATGTAACGAACCAAACTTTGTCGGCAGATCCGCTAAACCTTACTGCGACCGAGAAAAAAGAGCTTGTAGCGTTTATGAAAGCCCTAAATGATGTTCCTTCAGGAAAATAGTATTTAGGTCAATGTTAAGGAAAAAGTTATGGCTTTTGTAATGACTAAAATAGTTTAAACACTGATACACAATAGTAACCGGACGCTTGTCCGGTTTTGTGTTTTATAAAAACAGTGATAGCGCAACAGTTTGCTTAATCTTATTTTAAAGAACAGGGCTGTTACTTAATCTAAACTTAAGCAGCGCTTCAGTTGCAGGACATATACCAGGTCTACTTTTGCCGCATAACAAAAACTAATTAACAGATTATGAAAAAACGTTTACTATTAGTAAGCCTTTTAATGTCGGGAGCTTTTTATGCCCAGGAGGGTGTATTCCCGGTTGCTAAAGGAGCACAGTGGAAGTATCTTGACAACGGAACAAGCCAGGATGCTACAAACTGGAACCAGATTAACGGCGATGCCGCTGCCGGATGGGCTACGGGTGTTGCACCACTAGGTTATGGCGACCCAATGGCTACTGTAATATCTTACGGGCCTAACCCGACTAAGTATATTACATCATACTTCTATAAAGATATCGATGTGAACCCATCATCTCTTACAGAGTTTGTTGAGTTTGGATTACGTAGAGACGATGGTGCTATTATTTATGTAAACGGTGTTGAGGTTATAAGGGATAATATGCCTGCTGAGCCAACAGATTACCTTACGAATTCAGCATCTACAATTGATGGTCTAAACGAGAAGAAATTCTATATTTTTAAAGTTCCTAAAACGGCTTTCACTACAGGTATCAACAGGATCGCTGTAGAAATACACAACCGTGACGGTAACAGTTCTGATCTTGGTTTTGACCTTTACATCAAAAACACTCAGGACCTAAGCGTTAGCTGTGAAGAATCTCACATTGGCTGTTTTACTTCGATTAAGCCAACGGCTCAGCTTAACCACCTTATTATAGCTCCGGAGCACCGCTTCCAGTTGATATTTAAAGAAGGATGGCAGTATATGACAGGTACAGGAAATGTACCGGGTAACCATGATTATACCGCATTTATCCCTAAAAATAACAGCAGTAAATTAGGTCACCTTTCTGTAAACCAGGAAAATACTCCGGGTGGTGTTTCAATGCTTAATATTCACCTGAATGAAGAAAATAACCTTTGGGTAGTTGATGACTCTAAAGCAGTTGATATGTATAACAATGACCTTGTTACAACATCAAGAAACTGTTCTGGTGGTTTAACTCCTTGGGGTACTGTAATTACTACAGAAGAAGATACAGCTACCGGAGACGCTAACGGTGACGGATACCAGGATCTTGGATGGTTTGTGGAAATTGATCCGGAAACTGCTAAAGTAAAAGAATACGGTAATGGTAAACAGGAAAAACTTTGGGCTCTTGGAAGAATGAACCACGAGAACATCGTTATTACTCCTGACGGTACTACAGCATACTATGGTGAAGATGGTGGTACACATTGTGTATACAAATTCGTAGCCGATGTTGCTAATAACTTCACTGCTGGTAAAGTATATGTACTTAAGCTTGACCTTGATTTATCTAACGATGAGCCTAGTTCTGCAACTGCAAAATGGATACAGGTACCTAACACAACTAAAGAAGACCGTAACAACCTTCGTAATGTAGCTTCATTACTTGGCGGTACAAACTTTAACGGTGTTGAAGATTGCGAAATTAGCCCGCTTGACGGCAAAATATACTTTACAACTAAAGGGAAAAACAGGATTTTCAGATTTAAAGATAACGGAAGCACGATAACCGAATTCGAAACTTTTGCAGGTGGCGTAAACTACGATATTGAAACTGCAGACGGTATTGTTAACGAGCCTTGGGCAGACGGTAACGACAACCTTACATTTGATGATAAAGGAAACCTGTGGGTACTTCAGGATGGTGGATTAAACTACATCTGGGTTATCCGTCCCGATCATACACAAAGCAAGCCAAATATTAAATTGTTCGCTTCTATGCCGGCAGGTTCAGAGCCAACAGGTTTAACGTTTACACCAGACTTTAAATATGGTTTCTTCTCTGTACAGCACCCTAACGGTAACAATGCACCACAACAGGATGCTACGTTTACAGATGTTAACTTTAACGCTTCTGCTACTGTAGTTTTTGCTTTATCTGAAAACCTTGGAGCGCAGACACCCGCTGCTGACTTTACAGCTAGCCTTACAACTGTAGATAAAGGTGAAACAGTAACATTTACAGATATAAGTACTAATAACCCTACAGCATGGGAATGGACATTTGAAGGTGGAGAACCTGCAACTTCAACTGAAAAAAATCCTGTTGTAACTTATGCTACACCGGGTACATACAATGTTAGCCTTGTAACATCTAACGCTGCCGGTGAAAGTACACCTGCTGAAAAAACAGACTATATACTTGTAGAAGATGTTCTTGGTCTTGATACACCTAACCAGTTAAAAGGTATGGTTACTCTTTATCCAAACCCTACACAAGGTAACGTAACTGTTGAAATAAACGGTGAAGCAGGAAATGATGTATCTGTAGAAGTATTTGATATGCTTGGCAGAAAAGTTTCTGAAGTTAAGGGACAATCTATCGGCGGAAGCCAGAAATTAGATATCAATCTTTCAGCAGCTGCAGGAGACCAGGTATTTGTTGTTCGCGTTCACGTGGGCGAAAAGACAGGTTCTTACAAACTGCTAAAGAAAAATTAAGTAGGTAATGTAATTTTTTTAGGGCCGGCGTTTTATATGCCGGTCCTTTTTTGATTTAGATATGATAAGAACAAGTATCGCCATTATGGCTATGTTTTCAGTGTGTAGCGGATATGCCCAAAATGCCAATCCGTTAAAAGAACCGGTATATTATAGTATTGATGATGCTGTGGCTTCTAACAATGCAAAACAGTTAAACTTAAGGGACAGGCATGTCTTTACCCTTTCGCCGGAAATAGATAAGATAAAGGGGCTTACCTTTCTTAATATTATGGGGAATAACCTGGAGCATTGGGATGAGGTACTGTTTAAGCAAACAAAGCTTGAAGTGCTTAATATTCAGGGTAACCTTTTAAAATACATACCCAATAATATTGATGTATTTAAGCAGATGATTAAGCTGGATGTGTCAGACAATGACATCGCTACAATGCCGGGGTCTATCGGGAAACTTAAAAAGCTTAAGTATTTGTACCTTTCACAAAATGCATTTACCGCAGTGCCGGGCACTATAAAAAACTGTTCTTTACTTGAAGTGTTGGCTCTGGATGACAATCAGCTAAGCTATTTGCCTCAGGAGTTATCCGAACTTAAAAAACTTAAACAGCTGAATATTGGCAGAAACCAGTTTAAAGAGTTTGATAATGACTGGGCCGGACTGGAAAATCTGGAAGAACTGAATGTTGAATATAACCAGCTACAACTTTTTCCGGAGAGTATTGGCAGGTTAAAAAATCTTACTTCTATCATTGCAGATCATAATAAGATAAAAACGTTGCCTTCATCTGTCGGCGAACTGAACAAGCTGACACTGCTTTCATTAGCAAATAACAATATTACAATATTACCCGAAAGTATTACTAAGCTTTCCAACCTCAAAACGCTTATACTAACAGGTAACCCTATTACCGAAAAAGAAAAATCCAGAATTAGGAAAGCTCTTCCGGATTGCCAGGTCTATTTTTAAATAACATAAAATCTTGTATAAACCTCCTTTATGGAGGTTTTGATTTTTATGGAGTTGCATAAAATTTTGGAAAGCTTATATTTGCAGGGTACTTTATTAATTTATTGCTTTATCATGAAAACCATTTATATCGTATTATTTTTTGCAGCTGCCTTTGTAGCCTTATATGAGCAGTCTACAGGACATCCAAATCTGTTTATTATGATCGGGTGTATTGCTATTTTTATGATGGGAATGATGAAGCTAATGGCTAAAGTGCCAAGCAAATCAGAACAATATAAGGAGGAAGATAATGGCGAAGTTTAGTATTGGCGATCAGGTTAGCGTACTGGATGATTCTTTTAGCGGCCGCGTTAAAAATTTTAAAGGCGGGAAGGTAATCATAGAAACCAACGAAGGTTTTGAGCTGCCTTTTGACGAAAGCGAACTTATTAAAATAACCAACCAGGGCGAGTTGAGGTCTTTCTTTTCATCGCAAAGCCTTGGATCTGTACTTAGGGAAAAAGAAGAACCGAAGAAGCGCAGTTTTGTGAAAGAGAAAAAATCACGCAAAGACGATTTTGTACTCGAAGTAGACCTGCACATAGAAAAGCTCGTACCCAACAAACGTGGAATGTCTAATTACGACATACTAACCCTGCAAACGGAAACAGCAAAACGCCAATTGGAATTTGCTATAAAAAACAGGATGCCTAAAGTGGTTTTAATTCATGGGGTGGGAGAAGGCATACTTAAAGCTGAACTCGACTTTTTACTGGGCCGTTATGAAGGCATAGATTTTAGGGATGCCGATTACCAGAAATACGGACTGGGAGCTACCGAAGTATATATAAAGCAAAACCCTAACAGGTGATAGTAAACATAGAAAATCCCGCTTCGGCGGGATTTTCTATGTTTACTATTATTCAGCAGCTTTAGAATATTCACCAAAGAAATAACCATCTTCAGTTTCTACAGCAACGTCTTTAAGGGTAAATGTCAAATTATTACTGTCACGGTTTCTAAATATAATGTCTTTAAGATATATTTTGTGTAGGTAACTATTTCCGGCAGCATTAAATGTTGTAATTACCTTTATAGTGCCCGGAGTAATTGTGTTCTGACTTGTAGTTGCATTTGCGCTCCATCGTTGCCCGGGTACGGGGTTAGGCAGGTCACCTCCACCAGATTTACAAATTCTTTCGTCATTAACAGTACTTTCAAATACCGTAAAGTCTATTGTATTGCGATTTTCAACAAGTTCGTCTACGTTATTAACGACTACAGATCTTGTGCCTGCTTCATTTTTAAATAGATCAGAATCTTTAGCAGTTGTAAGTACCAGTGCCTCTTTAAAATATTTAGTATATATAATGTTGAAACAACTTAAAACTGTAGGCTCTTCATCTTCAGCGGCAAATTCAAAATCAAAACCGTTAGCTATATTAATAGTTCCGTAAAGATTGTCATTTATAGTAATGCTTTCTCCACCTTTTGTAAACGTCACATTTTTAAGTGTTATCTGGTGGCCGTAACCGGTAACTTTTCCGGTATCCTTATTCGTAGTTGCCGTTGTTATTACAGATAATGTTCCAACACCTATCCATTGGTCATCATAGTCGGCGGTACCATTTATAAAAGTGGCGCAGATATTACTTGGTATAGCAGTGTAATTTCTGTAAGTGATTTTGTTATTCCCGGTTATGATAATTTCACGAGGTATGTTTTTACCGCTTTCATCTCTGTTTTCAGAATTGATTAGTTGTCCGTCGGCAAGTTCAAGGATTAATACTTCTGTTCCGTTTGATATATAATATAATTTGCCGGTACTGGTACTTGCGAGTGGGCAATTTTGAGGATCGTTTGCATCAGAAAAGTCAAATGTTTTAAAAGTCATATCACCATCGTCGCAGCCGGATAGCAAAACCAAAATAGCAATAAGGCTAAAAATCTTTTTCATATATAAGTATTTTGAACAAAAATAATCTTTTTCGTCAAGTTCCTGAAATGTTTAAAGGTGTTATCAATAAATAAAATTGCAGCTACTTTTTCTGTAATTTTGCAGTAATGAAAAAAGCATATCTTGATAACGCAAGTACAACCGCATTAAGGCCGGAAGTACTACAGGAAATAACGCATATTCTTGCCGAAAATTATGGCAACCCATCTTCTACCCATACTTTTGGGAGAAGTGCCAAGGTTGTTGTAGAGACGTCGCGCAAAACCATCGCCGCACTTATTGGTGCAGAAGCCCGTGAAATTATTTTTACATCGGGTGGTACAGAATCCAATAACTGGATTATAAGGAGTGCCGTTAAAGATCTTGGCGTAAAACGTATTATAAGTAGTAAGGTAGAACATCATTCGGTGCTTCATGCCGTACTTGAGGCCCAGAAAGAATTTGGCATTACTGTAGATTACATCAATCTCCTGCCGGACGGCAGTGCAGATATTACCCACTTAGTGCAATTGCTTAGCCAGGATGTTCTAACACTGGTAAGCCTTATTCACGTGAATAACGAAACGGGTACGGTACTGGATATAGAAAGGGTAGGGCGCATATGTAAACAATATAACGCCTATTTTCATACCGATACGGTTCAGTCTATTGGTAAAATGCCGTTAGACCTTGCAGCTATTCCGGCAGATTTTATAGTGGCAAGCGCTCATAAATTCCACGGGCCAAAAGGAATCGGATTTGCTTTTGCGCGCAAAAACTTAATGCTGAAACCATTTATATATGGCGGTGAGCAGGAAAAAGGTTTCCGTGCTGGTACAGAGGCATTACATCAAATTGGTGGGATGGCTAAGGCACTTGAATTATCGTACGCGAACCTTGAGGAAGAGAAAAAACATATTACTGCCCTAAAAGCATACTTTACGGAACAGCTTGATAATCATTTTCCGGGTTACAGGATTAATGGGGAAAATGACAGCCTGTTCTATAATATTATAAATGTTATGCTGCCGTTACCGGAAGACAAAACTTCGATGATATTATTTCATTTGGATATGAAGGGGGTTGCTGTATCAAGGGGTAGTGCGTGCCAGTCCGGGAGTGTACGGCCTTCTCATGTGTTAAAAGAGATACTTACGGGTGACGATATAAAAAAGCCATCATTACGAATTTCATTTAGTCACTTCAATACCAAAGAAGATATAGATTTGCTGATCGCAGCATTGAAAACAGTATAAAATACGAAAGCCGCCCTCCGGCGGCTTATAAACAAAAACTACTACTTAAAACCTCATACCTACGCCTATGCCAAATAGCCACGGGTCGATGTCCACTTCGGCCGGTATACTTAGCCCTGCGGCAAGGTTAGAAGCATCTACGGTTACATCTGTGTTAAGGAAAATCTTCTTAGCATCGATGTTTATAAAAAACGTATCGGTAATCATATAGTCGATACCCAGCTGGCATGCAAAGCCTACTGCATTATCATACTTAACATCTTTTACGGTATTTCCGCCTTTTACATCATAGAAAATGGTGTAATTTATACCTGCGCCTACATACGGCTTGAAGTTTTTATCGGCAAGCGGATAAAAATGGTACTGAAAAGTAAGGGTTGGCGGTAACAGGCGAACACTGCCCAAATCTACATTGGTACTTGTTGGTCCGCCTACGGCAGAGATATCCGAACCTGTTGTGTTTACGTCATGTTTAGACGTTCCGAGGATAAGTTCGGCGGCAAAGTTTTTAGTGAAAAAATAGGTAAAATCAAGTTCCGGAATAACAGCGGTGGATATGGCTGCATCGCCGTCTATCAATCCTATAGAGGCACTTTCTGAAGGTACTACTGCAAGGCCTCTAAGGCGTACCTGCCATCTTTTAAAATCGGTGTTTGGGTTAGAATCCTGTTGTGCAAAAACAGAACTAATGCTAAAAAAAGAAAGGGCAAATACAGATAAAATTATTTTTTTCATTTTGTGTGTGTTTTGAATTACATGTCAAAAGTATGTAAGACAAAAGGCACTTTAACTGATATAAATCATGGTTTAAAACCTATTTTATCTGCTTATATAATTGTAGGGTTGGTAGTCTATTTTTTCTTTTTTCTGCCCCAGTTCTTTTTCATTTTCTTATACGATTTCTTAGAAACAGTTTTCTTCTTTTTAGGGCGTGAGATGCCTTTTTTCTTTCGGGCATTTATATTGTTTACAAGTGAATTTTTTACACCCAGCTTATTCTTTTTGGTACTGCCTTTTTTAGCTTTCTTCTTTAACTTACTCATAGTATACTTTTTTGAGGGAATTAAAAATACAAAAGAGCGAAAAGTATTTATGCCTATAAGCTGTTAAATAAAAAGCACCGCCCTCATTTCGAAACCGGTGCTTTATAAGACTCTCATCGTAATAATTACTCCTTTTTCGCTGCCATATTTACCGCAGGCAGAACATCGTTAGAAGGCGTAAGCGAAAAAGAAATTATATCATATTTCCAGGTACTGTCTTTCCATACAACGTGCGAAACCATCCTCCACGGGATGTACTGGGTGAATATGTTTATATTAAACTGTTCTATAATTGTAGCTTCATCCATATCAGTATTAAAAATGATTTCCTGAAAATCAACTTTGTACTGTATAGTGCCAATGGCAGGGTTAAGCAATTTTCTGTTCAGGTGCTGGATAAAAGGTTCGTAGCTAAATATCTCGGTGTGGTCAGTGTCCGAATACGAGCCATTGTCAAGAAGCATACCTTTTATGGTTTCTATCTGTTTGGCTTTGTATGCGGTGTGAAATTTTTCGGAGATTTCCCTGATTTCAGCCCTTGTTTTGTCGGCATCTTTAGTTTTTTCTGCTGTCGCAGAATTATGTTTATCAGTACATCCTGTTATCGCCGTTAAGCTTAACACTAATGCAAGCAGAGTTATAGTTCTTTTCATAGGTTTTGGTTAATTTAAGGGGCTAAAATAAGTATTTGTTTTTAAATACAAATCTCGATTTAAGTTACAGGTCTAATTATCTCATCCAGCCTTCAATTTTGTATATTTTCTGGGTAAGTTTTTTTTCTTTTCCGGTTTTTTCATTTTTATACCACATTTCAAAGCGGGCAGCATATGGCTTACCCCAATCTCCTTCGTAAATCGTAAAATCATCTTTTAAACGATAGTGCGCTATTGAATCAGATAAGTTTACAGTAATAGCAGATCGTAATTTTAATTCCTCAACACTTAGTGGATCCTCGTGTGTAACTTCAAATGCTTTAAGAAATACAGTTCCCTTAGCCGGACTGTTTATGCAGATGTCATAGGTATAAATACCAGGTTGAAATCTGTTATATAATTTAAAATCTATAGGATTAATAAAGACATCACTTAAGGAATCTTTAGGAACTTCTATTGTGATGTCTTTTGGTATTTCGAGATTATTGGCATAATAATCATAGGGGTAAAACATGATGTAAATAGATAAGAATGAGACTCCTATAAACAATACGAGAACTGTACTAATAAGTTGCAATATACCGTGGAGATATTGCTTTTTAAAAAGTTTTATAATTCCTATAACTCCGGATGTAACCAATGCAATGAAAGGAATAGTTAAACCTAAATAAAATGCAGTTTGGTAAGGCAGGGTTATAATGCATATATTAATAATACCTAGTATAATAGATATGAGTACAGGTATGTACCAGTTGTTATAGTAGGCAGATAAAATATTTTTCATAATTGCTGATTGTAATTTATGTGGACAAAAAAAATCCGCACTGAATATTCAATGCGGATTTATATATAGTAAAATGTATGTACTAATTATAGGTGAATCACTTCATCGTAAGCAGCAGCAGCAGCTTCCATGATAGCCTCACTCATAGTAGGGTGAGGGTGAACCGATTTAATGATCTCATGTCCTGTAGTTTCAAGTTTTCTTGCAACAACAGCTTCGGCTATCATATCTGTAACACCTGCGCCAATCATGTGGCATCCTAACCATTCGCCATATTTAGCATCAAAGATAACTTTTACGAAACCATCAGGGGTACCCGATGCTTTTGCTTTACCTGATGCAGAGAACGGAAACTTACCAATTTTAAGTTCGTATCCTTTTTCTTTAGCTTGTTTTTCTGTAAGACCAACAGAAGCAATTTCTGGAGTAGCATAAGTACAACCCGGTATGTTTCCGTAATCAAGAGGCTCTACATGAAGGCCTGCAATTTTTTCAACACAAAGAATACCTTCTGCAGATGCAACGTGTGCAAGTGCCTGGCCCGGTACGATATCTCCGATAGCGTAGTAACCCGGTATGTTAGTCTGGTAGTAAGAGTTAACCAATACTTTATCCCTGTCTGTAGCAATACCAACTTCTTCAAGACCGATGTTCTCGATGTTAGATTTAATACCTACCGCAGAAAGAAGGATATCTGCCTCAAGGATTTCTTCGCCTTTAGCTGTTTTAACTGTAGCTTTAACGCCGTTACCTGAAGTATCGACTTTCTCAACAGAAGAGTTAGTCATAATTTCGATACCCGACTTTTTAAGCGAACGCTCAAATTGTTTAGAGATATCTTCATCCTCTACAGGAACTATGTTTGGCATGAATTCAACAACAGTTACCTTAGTACCCATTGAGTTATAGAAATGAGCGAACTCAACACCAATAGCACCAGAGCCTACAACGATCATAGATTTAGGCTGCTCCGGCAGGTTCATTGCCTGGCGGTAACCAATAACTTTTTTACCATCCTGAGGCAGGTTTGGCAGTTCGCGGGAACGTGCACCTGTAGCAATGATAATATGGTCTGCGCTAAGCTCAGTAGTTTTTCCGTCTTTAGATGTTACGTCAAGTTTTTTACCCGGTTTAAGTTTACCCGTGCCTTCAATAACTTCTATTTTATTTTTTTTCATAAGGAACTGAATACCCTTGCTCATACCATCGGCAACGCCACGGCTACGAGCGATAACAGCACCAAAATCTTTATCAAATTCTTTAACGGTAAGACCGTAATCAGAAGCGTGTTTCAGGTAATCAAAAACCTGTGCACTTTTTAAAAGTGCTTTCGTCGGGATACAGCCCCAGTTAAGGCATATACCACCAAGGTTTTCTTTTTCCACAATAGCAGTTTTCAATCCTAATTGTGCTGCCCTGATAGCGGCAACATATCCGCCCGGGCCACTTCCTAAAACAATAACATCGTATTTCATCAGTGTATAATTTCTGTATTAATTTGTGCCTACGAAAGTAAGTATAAATTTGGTTATAGTAAAATGTTTCCTAATTTGATTGCGCAGATGCCCTACTGTAAATTGCGACTGAATGCTGTAAACTACTCTTCACTTTCTACTACAAACTGTGAGTAATAAAGGTTTTTATAATAACCCTGCTCACGGTTAATAAGGTCGTAATGTGTTCCGGCTTCAACAATAAGGCCTTTGTCCATAACGATGATCTTATCGGCATTTACAACAGTTGCCAGTCGGTGTGCAATGATTATCGATGTTCTTCCTTCGGTGATCTTATCGGTTGCATTCTGTATCAGTTCTTCCGAATAGGTATCTATAGAAGAGGTAGCCTCATCCAGTATCAATATACTTGGGTTACTCACCAGTACCCTTAAAAAGGCAATTAGCTGTCGCTGACCCGATGAAAGCATAACACCGCGCTCTTTCACGTTATAATCGTAACCTTCCGGAAGGCTCATAATGAAGTTGTGAACGCCAATATCTTTCGCAGCCTGAATTACAGTTTCCCTAGTAATTGACGGATCGTTAAGTGTAATATTGTTAAGGATAGTATCAGCAAAAAGGAAAACATCCTGCAATACGATACCTATCTGCTTACGAAGGCTTTCCAGTGTAAATTCGTTAATATCTATGCCATCAATAGTAATCGTACCGCTATTGATCTCGTAGAAACGATTCAGCAGGTTAATAATAGTCGATTTTCCTGCGCCTGTCGATCCAACAATAGCTATTGTCTGCCCGGCATCAATGCTCAGGTTAATACCTTTTATTACTTCTTCATCCTGAATGTAGCTAAAGTGTACCTTCTCAAAATTGATAGCTCCTTTAAAATGACCGGCAGTTACAGTTCCCGATTTCTGAACAAGGTCTTCCATCTCCAGTAATTCAAATACCCTGTCAGACGCTACAATACCCATCTGCATCTCGTTAAATTTATCGGCAATCTGCCTCAATGGGTTAAAAAGCATACCTATATACATAATGTAGGCAAACATATCTCCCGGTTCTGTAATAGAATCTCCGTTAAGGATATTAATACCCGCATACCAGATAACCATACCCAGTGTTAATGATGAAATGGTATCGGCAATAGGGAAGAAGATCGAGTTATACAGGATATTCTTTTGCCATGCGTCATTATGCTTCTGGTTGATCTGTTTGAATTTTTCGAACTCTATATCCTCACGGTTAAAAAGCTGAACGATACGCATACCTGTAACGCGTTCCTGTATAAAGGTATTAAGGTTAGCCACCTGCGCACGTACTTCTTCAAAAGCACCTTTCATCTTTTTCTGGAAAACACGGGTAGCAAATACCAGTATTGGCATTGCCAGCATTACCACAATGCTCAGCTTCCAGTTCATATAGAACATAAAGGCAAGTATCACCAGCATTTTAAGCATGTCGCTTATGATCATGAATAATCCCTGGCTGAAAATTTTCGATATGGATTCGATATCAAAAACAGTTCGGGTAACCAGTCTTCCTACGGCTTCGTTATCAAAGAACTTCATCCTGAAATTGTTGATATGCGAAAACAGCTTTTCGCGGATATCTTTTACAATATCCTGCCCCAGCCAGTTGGCCCAGTACACAAAATAAAACTGCGATATAACCTCAAAAATAAGCACGATGCCCATTAGGGTTACATAAAACAGCATTCCCGATTCGTCTTTAGGTATAAGGTAGGCATCTACAGTCTGTTTAAGAAGGTATGGCCTTGCAGCTGCAAAAAGCGAAAGGAATATAGAGAATAATATAACCCATATAAAACGGGTTCGATAAGGTTTTGCAAATTGCATTACCTTTTGAAATGATGTCGATTTAATGGCTTTCATAGTATTTTAACGGCTTAAAGGTACGGATAAATTACCTTGGTAAGGTATAATCCGTGTGCAGGAACCGAAAATCCTGCTTTGTTTCTGTCGCGGCTTTCAATGATGGCTTTAAAGTCATCAATGCTTATTTTTTCGAGGCCTACGCTAATAAGTGTTCCAACAATTGCTCTTACCATGTTGCGTAAAAAACGGTCGGCGGTTACAGTAAATACCAGCTTGTTATCCTGCATATCCCAACACGCCTCCCTGACATCACAATTAAACGTCCTGACATCGGTATGTGTTTTAGAGAAACATTTAAAGTCGGTATAGTTTAAAAGGAGTTTAGCAGCTTCATTCATCTTTTCAACATTCAGCGGATGAAAGTGGTACCAGCTTCCCTCAAAATCAAAAGCGTCCTTATAGGTATGAATATGATATTCGTACGTTCTGCTTTTTGCATCAAAACGGGCATGGGCATCCTCGTGCAGCGGTATAAAACGATACACTACAATATCTTGTGGTAAAAATGAATTCAGCTTTTGTACAAGCTTGGTTGTATCTGTAATTTCTTCGTGGTCAAAATGGGCAAACATCTGTCGTGCATGTACACCGGTATCGGTACGGCCGGCACCTACAACATCTACAGTTGTCCTAAGCAGAGTAGACAAAGCTTTGTTTAAAGTTTCCTGTACCGATGGGCTATGCGGCTGGTATTGCCATCCGCAATAATTTTTTCCATTGTATGCAAACTCGATAAAGTATCTCATAAGAATGCAAAGATACTATTAAGTCATAAAGTTAGAAAGTCGAAAGTCGTAAAGTTTTTGAGTAGCAGAGTCTCAAAGTCTCAAAGTAGCGGAGAAATTAGTTTTAGGCTAAACTGGTTTTACTCTTTGAAACTTCAATAAAACTTTGCAGCTTTGCAACTCAGACACTTTGTAACTCTTCTAAAATGAAAATCCTCCTTCTTAGCGATACCCACAGCCATATCGATGATACTATATTAAAATACGTTCGCCAGGCCGATGAAGTATGGCATGCGGGCGACATAGGTGATCTTTCTGTTACCGATATTTTAAAGAAAGAGAAACCTTTGCGTGGCGTATACGGAAATATAGACAGTAATGAAGCACGACTGGAATTTCCGTTGAATAACCGCTTTATGTGCGAGGGTGTAGATGTGTGGATTACGCATATTGGTGGCTATCCCGGTAAATACAATCAGGCGGTAAGGGATGAGTTAAACAGCAACCCGCCCAAACTTTTTATTTGCGGGCATTCGCACATACTTAAAGTGCAGTTCGACCAAAAACTAAATTTACTGCATATGAATCCCGGAGCAGCGGGAGTAAGCGGATTTCACCAGGTACGCACCATGCTGCGTTTTGAAATTGAAGGCGATAAAATTCAGAACCTCGAAGTGATCGAGATAGGGAAGAGGTGATTATTTGGGGATTCGGTAATTTAGATTGATACTCTTGAAAGTAATAAATAGCTGAGAAGAAATTAACTATAATCTTATACATTGAGTGAAGCTCCTCCCTTTTCCTCGGAGAGGGCTGGGGTGAGGACACAAAAAAATCCGGACTTTTCGGGTCCGGATTTTTAACGCACTAATAAACTAAGTTAAAAGGTTTTATCGCAAGCGGTCTACTGATTTTACGAGGTCCTCATCCTTCTTGATAGCTTTATTTGCTAAGCTTAGAAAAACGATAGAAACAATCGGGAGGATTACCCCAATACCCTTCTCTGAAACGACCTTTTCAGGATCTGTCTCTCCGGATAAATTGAATAGCCTGAATACAAATAACCCTAATAAAATTAAATTTAATATTATATTAAGCCTGCCTATAACAAACTGGCTTTTTCTTTTCTTATAGGATAGTATGCTTACAACACTTAATGTAGTACTGAAAGCAAACAGCATTACAAAAGACAGGTCCTGAATGAAATAATAATTCTGGTCTGTGCCTGTTACCCATAATGGTAAAACGAACGGAAGTACTGCCGTTGCTAGAAACGATATAAAAAGATATACGGTTTGTATTCGTTGTATCATTCTGATTTTTTTGTTTTGCAGCACAAAAATATGTTTTCTTTTTAAGAAATACTATTGTATACTTAAAATAAATTTGTATTATTGCAATACCAAATCATAAGTGCTTCATTCTGAAAGTACGGCATTCCCAAAAAAATTCCACCAAAACATTACCATTACACTATTTAATTTAACCAAAAATTTTTCATGTTTGATATTTCCGAATTAAAAGAAATGAAGCTTCCTGAGCTTCAGGAAATTGCAAAAAAAGCAAAAATAAACAAATACAGAGGGCTTAAAAAAGACGAACTGGTTTATCAGATCCTTGATCACCAAGCCGCAAATCCTGCTACTATTAAACCTCTGTTTGAAGAAGCAACTCCTGCTGCAGCTACCGAAACACCGGCCGAGCAGCCTGTTGAAAAAGCAAAAAGAGCAAGGATAGCCCCAGAAAATCAAAAAAATGATCAGGTTATAAAAAAAGCGGCTCCTGTAAAAAAGGAATCACCTTTTACACTGCCATTAGATGATACTGCCGATGCTACTCCTGTTGTGACAGAAGAGCCTACGCCAAAACCGGAATTTAAAAAACCGGCACCAAAAGCAGAAGCGACCGAAACTACTACCGCAGATGCTGTTACTCCCAAAGCTGTTCCGCAGCCTAAAGAGAGAATAATTAAGGAAGACAGAAAGAAAACTATACCTGTTAAGGATGGTGCTACGGCGAAACCTCAGGGTGCTGATGCAAAACCATCTGACAGGCCGAAAAAGCCACAGATTTCTGAAGAAGAAAGACTGGCACAGATTGAAAGGGCAAACGCAAACAATCCTAACCATCCTAGTTATAAGGGTAACCTTAACAAGGATAAGGATAGTGTACCGGTTACACCTGCTGCTGCAGCTCCCGCAACTCCGGTTGCTGCTAAAGAAGCTGCTCCGCATCAGAATACACAAAACAAAAAACAAAATTACCGCGAACCCGATTATGAGTTTGACGGAATTATAGAAAGCGAAGGTGTTCTTGAAATGATGCCTGATGGATACGGTTTTCTTCGTTCTTCAGATTACAACTACCTTGCATCTCCCGATGATATTTACCTTTCTAACTCTCAGATCCGTCTTTTCGGACTTAAGACTGGTGATACTGTAAAAGGTGTGGTTCGCCCGCCTAAAGAAGGAGAAAAATATTTCCCGCTTGTTAAAGTAAATAAGATCAACGGACACGACCCTCAGGTTGTGCGTGACAGGGTTTCTTTTGAACACCTTACACCACTTTTCCCGGAAGAAAAATTTAACCTTGCCGACAAGCAAAGTACAATTTCTACAAGGATAATCGATTTGTTCTCGCCAATTGGTAAAGGACAAAGAGGTATGATCGTTGCTCAGCCTAAGACGGGTAAAACAATGCTTCTTAAGGATATAGCTAATTCAATTGCGGCTAACCATCCTGAAGTTTACCTTATCGTATTACTTATTGATGAGCGTCCTGAAGAGGTTACCGATATGCAGCGTAGTGTTAGAGGTGAAGTTATTGCTTCTACTTTTGATGAACCTGCAGAACGTCACGTAAAGGTGGCTAACATCGTACTTGAAAAAGCAAAACGTTTAGTAGAATGTGGTCATGATGTAGTAATACTTCTTGACTCAATTACCCGTCTTGCAAGGGCTTACAATACAGTTCAACCTGCATCTGGTAAAGTATTAAGTGGTGGTGTTGATGCTAATGCATTACAAAAACCAAAACGTTTCTTTGGTGCTGCACGTAACATTGAAGGGGGCGGATCGCTTAGTATTATTGCTACTGCACTTACCGACACCGGCTCTAAAATGGATGAAGTTATCTTTGAAGAATTTAAAGGTACAGGTAATATGGAGCTTCAGCTCGATAGAAAAATCGCTAATAAGCGTATCTTCCCTGCTATCGATCTTACATCGTCAAGTACAAGGAGAGATGACCTTCTTCTTGATGAGAAAACAATACAGCGCATGTGGATAATGAGAAAATACCTTGCGGATATGAATCCGGTTGAGGCTATGGACTTTATCAACGAACGCTTTAAGAAAACAAGAAACAATGAAGAGTTTCTTATCTCTATGAACGACTAAGGAAATCAGCTATACTAAAAAAGTCCCCTGTTTTGCAGGGGACTTTTTTATGTTTTAGTAAAACGTACAGTTGTATTATTTTGCTTTGGACGAACCGCATTTCTCATTATAGTATTCTACAATATCCGGTATTGTCTTGTTGCTAAAAGTGTTGTCTTCCAGGCCTTCAAGGACACCGGGACACTGATTGAAATAGGTTGCTATCTTCTTTTTATTGCCTAATGCGGCAAATTCTTTCTCTCCTTTTCGCTTAACTCTTAAGTGCTTTGGTTCGGGCGATTTAATATCGTCTTCCTTTACATCCCATACGCCAACAGCTTCGGCATACAGGTTTACTTCTCCGGTTGCAATAACTTCAAAAAGAGAGTCTTGTGTTCCGTCAATATAAACTACGGGAATGAATTCAAATGTTTTTGGAGTGCCAAAATCGTGAAATACTACTTTAGAAATTGTCTCGCTATCCCAAAGATCGGGTTCATCGTCTGTAGTAACGCGAAAAGAAACTTTGTCTTTAGGGATGCCGTAAAACGATTCTTTTACAAATTTTAGTGTTGCAAATCCGGTAACTTCTGTTCCGTCAAGGAAATACATTGTAGCTTCGTGATCCTGAGCAGTGGCAGATAGCTGTGAAAGCAGCAGTAGCAGTAATATAGATAGTTGTTTCATGCGTATTAGATGGCTTAGAAACAAATATACTACACTATTCTTTTATAACCATAACCGAAGCCCTAAATCCTGTTGCCAGGTTCCATTGGTTTGACATCAGGAGTTTATCGGTGTCATCATAAATAGCGAACTGGGCCGTGTTGGGACCCGATGTTCCCTGGTTCATAGCTTCGAAATCTATCTTGTTGAAACCCGGTTGGAGGGTTATCTGAAGTCCTCTGTTAAAGTTAGTTAGCGTAAATTCCTGTATGACAACTTTGTCGTTTACAAGTACCCTGATACGGTCGCCGTCCTCAAGGCCAAAGTCGGCAGCAAGGATGTCAAGACGGCTTGATTTAGTACGTAATTCACCAAAGTGCTGGTTGCCACGGTATGCTGCATTCGATTCACCTCTTGGACTTACACTGGCATTTATTTTACTTCTGAACTCTTCTCCACGGTCTGCAAACGACTCATTTTTAGCCACATGCTCGTCTGTTCTTTCCAGGTCGTAAGAAGTAAAGCTCTTGCGGGGTTCGTCTTTTTTTGTGGGAACATCGGCTTTCGCTTTTGGTGCTACAGCAGGAATCGCGGTATTCGACTTAGGTATGGCAAGTCCGCCCATAGGGTTATCAACCTGAGCATATACTCCTGTTGCTGAAATAGTTAATAGTAAAATTGAAAATAAGTACTTCATGAAAACCGTATAATTTAAGCTGTAAATTACAAATCTAACTAATTTTACGGGATAAGGTGCAATTAGTATGCCAGCTTACTGGTACTTTAAAACAAAATACCCGTTATATAGTATAAACGTGCAGGTTTACTACTTATTACGTCCTGTTCTGCTCTTTTCGGCATCCCATTCATCGGCACTATTATGGCGGTCGCGGTCGTCTGTTCGGGTGATGTTTCCTTCCTTATCATAATGTGCGTTATTATTTACATTATCGTCAGAAGACGTTGTTCTTTCATTTTGATTTTTATCGTCGTTCATAGCCTTAATTTTAGTGAATCTTAAAGTTATGAAAGATGTTTTGTCTTTTTGTTAAAACGATAATAAAGTGTAAACATCGGTTGAACGTGAATACTCGTGAGGGATAGGCGCGGGCACGAGCGACAACGGAGCGAAGTATAGCAGATAGCCCGACCCGTAGCGATAGCGAAGGGGCACGCCCAAAAAATCGAGTAAGGTAAAATCTCGACAACCATTAAAAGGCAACTGTCTAATAAATAAGCTCTTCTACGTTCTTCTTGATGTTTGCAGCTATTTTATCGAGCGGAAGGTCGTTAGGATCGGTTCCGAAAGGATCTTCTATTTCTTCGGCGATAATTTCAAGGCTTGCAAGCACATAGAAAATAAATACCACTACCGGAATTACATAGTACCCAAGCTGAAACACATAACCAAAGGGCAGTGTCATAACATAAAAGAAAATAAACTTCTTGATGAAAGCACTATACGAGTAGGGGATAGGTGTGTTTTTTATACGCTCACAAACACCGCATATATCGGTAAACGACTGTAGTTCGGCGTTAAGTACAATAAGCTGATCGCCTGTAAGTTTGCCTTCGGTATACAGGTCGTTTATCTTAGCGATCATAGTCTTTGCTATCTGGTTGGGTTTGTGTGTATAATGGTCGGCAGACAGCACGGCGTCGTCAAAAAGCTCATGACTTATGTCACGGTTTTTAAGATGCTGGTTCAGTACATCGGCATAGGCGGGTATAAGCCTCCTGAATATTGCCTTGTCTTCGGTATCCTTAAGCATAACGGCAAGTTTGATGGCAAGGTTGCGGCTGTTGTTTACCAGTGCGCCCCACATACGTCGGCCTTCCCACCAACGGTCGTAGGCGGTGTTGGTACGGAAAACAAGCAGCAAAGAGATAACAAACCCAAGCATGGTATGCAT
The DNA here is from genome assembly GCA_001708385.1 of Flavobacterium psychrophilum. Classification (NCBI taxonomy): domain Bacteria; kingdom Pseudomonadati; phylum Bacteroidota; class Flavobacteriia; order Flavobacteriales; family Flavobacteriaceae; genus Flavobacterium; species Flavobacterium psychrophilum. Next base: position 4,081,678 of record CP012388.1, read on the forward strand.
AATGGTAATGTTCTTAACATGGCTGGAATCAGACAGTTTCCAATATTCCAGTTCCAGGAACGCTATGGCTGCCGAGTATGCGCCAATGCCAAGCATCATTGGTATAAGCTTCTTAAACGTATCACCTCTGTGAAACCTGAAAATAAACGTAAACCAGTCTTTAGGATTGTATGAAACCATTTTGTGTTTTATATTGCTTTTTAAGAAATTATCTAACTATTTTACAATCGTATTATTGCACTTTCTGCTCTCAAAACGCCATTTTGCTGCGTAAAATTAATCGTTGTAACTATTTGATATTCAATAGTGCTTAAATTAATGTTGCGCTTTTTGGTTTTCAAAATTTGCTAATTTTTCAGACGATTGATAGCGTAGACAAATGTAGAGAAAATCCCTTACGAAAATATATCCATTTAATTGCTGAAAGAAACCTTTCAGTGAAGGCACTAAAAAGCGTTGTAATTTTGTAGACGATTCTGTAAGATTTTATTTGAATTTACGTTATGAGTTTATAACTATCCATATCATGATAAAAAAAATCACCTGCATTATTGTATTGTTTTCATCGGTCGCTTTAATGGGACAGGATCTGACAGCTATAGAAAATAATATCAAAAAATTAAACGGCACCGAAATACAGGCAGAGTGGGAGGCTATCAATACATACGACCAGTCCATACGTGAAAAAAGTAAATTTGATAGCAATGCTGATATTACCAATTTGTACAAGGTAGCTCTTATGGAACATTATCATGGTTATCCAACCGATAAGTTGTATGGCTATCCTGCGTATACTACTCCGTGGGTAGTCTGGATTCACTGTCCAAGTACAGCCTTGGTGCAATATACTTTTCCGATTATTTTAAAAGGCAGGGATTTACAGCAACTCCCCGAAGACAGATTCCCCAATTATTTTGTGGGTGGGCTTCTATTACATATATACGGACTTGATATGGAGTTTGATACCGATTTCCATACCAATGGTGTTTCGCCAATAGCGCGTATGCTATATCGCCTGGAGGAAGAACGCCATGAAATTGACCTTAACAAACTAAAAAAGTTAACCGAAGAAGCCCTTGCGATTAATAAGTTGGATGTAAAAGCGGAATTAGGAAAGTGGAGCATTGAGCAGCATGGCACCATCGTGACATTTTCGATAGCGAAGCTAAAAAAAGATTTCTACCTGATGAGGCAAAACAATGGTGGAGTGCCAACGTATAGTAAGTTAAGGCTTAAAAACAAAAAACTGGATTACCTGAATTTCGAAGAAGGCTACGGACACTATCATCTGGAAAATAAAGACGGCGATTTATTACTGAAAGATCACACTGATACTACCATCAAGATTTTAAAACCGGTAAAGATTTAAGTTCTGGATTTTGAGCACAGCGTAGCGAAAGGGTTTGTAGTGGTCTGGCAATCGGCAACCAAAAAGAACCAACAAAGGCAGAAGCCTTTACAACTGCTGCCTTATGCCGTTCAAAACCTGATAATTGTTTCAATATGCGTAAGTGCATATGCAATTGCCGAAACAGTTAATTTTAGGTTTCTCATGATCGAATGTGTCTGGGGGGCATTTTTCATGGGCGATGTTTTTGTTGATTTGTTATACCCAAATGTATCTCTCTTAATTCACACTAAAAACTTTTTGAGGTAAATGGGCCGTTTTATGAGGTGAGCAGTTTGTAATAGTACCCTTATAAATAAAATACTAATTAATTGTATGCGGTAGGTAGTAAAGTGTCTAATCTCCAACTAAGTTAACACTTTATTTTTTTATTACTTAGGTACAATTACCTGAATTGAACAAGTAAGTATTTATCTAAGACATATGCCATAAAAAAATCCCTCTTTCGGAGGGATTCATTTTATCGGTTAAATTTTTTATCTTCTACTTTTACTCTGATAGCTCGTGAGTAAAGGTCGTCTTGTTTTTTTTGTTTCTTTCTCCATAAATAGAACGGAAGGTAGCTTACAGCTATTGTAGCTCCCAGAATCAGGCCAATTACATTTCCTGTGGTCATAGTTCTGTCTTTTAATTAGATGAACTACTAATGTACGGAATTATTTAATACAGCAGTAAGGGATTTCCTGATTTGTTTGTGTTAAAGTTTCTGATGATGGTTGCCTGTTGATGGTTGATCGAACCTCACACCGTGAATAGTTAAATAGTTAGCAGATAAATTACCGTATTGTATTCATTACAACTCCCTCTCCTTGGGAGAGGGTCGGGTGAGGCCTAAATGTTTATAAAAAGAAACGCCACCGAGATTGTCTGGGTGAGGCTAATGTTTCATTTGCAAAAACCACCCCGCCTTCGGCACCCCTCCAAAAGAGGGGAAGACTCATGTCGTATAGCACTATCTCTAAACAAAAAAATCCCTCCGGAGAGGGATTACATAACCAATAAATCCGATATAAAGTTGTAGTGCTGTTTATAGCGGATTATAAAAGTACGGCCTATTTTATGGCTCATGTATCGTTTTACTACAGAGAAGTTATAAAATCGTGTTTTTGAGGTTTTTAATTCAAAAAGAGATTGTTAGCGATGCTGCCTTTCGGTCGAAAAGACAATGAACATCCTACAACCGACAACTGACAACCAATAACCAAAAGCCAACTATTTACTAAGTTCAATCCACACCGGGGCATGGTCGCTGGTTTTTTCCCAGCCACGTACATGGCGGTCGACTTCGGCATGTTTGAGTTTCTTAACCAATTGCGGACTCAGTAAGAAATGGTCGATACGCAGCCCGGCATTACGGTCGTAGGCTTTACGGAAGTAATCCCAGAAGGTATATATGGTTTCGTCGGGGTATAGCTTTCTAATAGCATCTGTCCACCCCTGAGCTACAAGGTTATGAAATGCCTCACGGGTTTCCGGACGGAAAAGCGCATCGTTTACCCAGCGTTCTGGTTTGTATACGTCTTTTTCGGTGGGCATTACATTAAAGTCACCCAACAGTATAACCGGAATCTTGAATTCCAATAAAGCCTGTGCGCGGTCGGTTAGGCGTTGAAACCACTTTAGCTTGTAGTCGAACTTAGGACCGGGCGCAGGGTTGCCGTTAGGCAGGTACAGGCAGCAAATGAGAATACCCTCTACCATAGCCTCAAGGTAACGGCTTTGTACATCTTCGGCATCTCCGGGCAGGGCGCGCCCAACCTCCTTTATATCCATTCCGTTTTTTACCAGGATGGCGACACCGTTCCATTGCTTTTGCCCGTGCCAGATGGCTTGGTATCCCGCATTGATAATGTCGGACTCAGGGAATTTCTCCTGCGGTGCCTTAAGCTCCTGGAGGCATACGATATCGGGTTGTGCCTCGCCAAGCCAGCGCAGCAGCACCGGCAGCCTCCCGTTGACTCCGTTTACGTTATATGTGGCTATTTTCATAATACTAAAGTTACGGAGAGGTTTTACGTTGACGGTTAATAGTTAACAGTTTTTTGCGTAATAATCAGCCGCCATAGTATTTTTCCAGTTTTACTAGGTGCCTGCGGGATTTTTCGCCTGCTTTAAAATGAGTACTTACAGAACCGTCGCCATTTGAATAGGTTTTAAACGGAATCTGCAACTTGAATTTGTCTGAAGAATCAAGAAGATTTAAAATATCAGCAAGCTTTTTTATAAAATTGTCTATCTGCACAGCTTCATAACTATCAGGTACGGCATCAGGTGATGTATAAGTTTTTAAGCTGTAGATAGAATTTCTTTTATGCTGTAATGTATAAAGTACACCGGCTGGGAACTGGCTCCAAACAGGAATGAGCTGATGTGTAGGGAAACTGTCAACTTTTGTTTCTTCAATTAATTCCATTACAGACTTTGCCTCTTGTGGTGTAAGGCCAAAGGTCATTTTAAACTTTTTTCCGGTTTCTTTGTCGCCAAACTCGTTAGTTTCGTATACGTTATAAACAACACTGCCAAAACAGGAACTGCCACGTTTATATACTGTAATAGCTGTACCGTAATGGGAAAGCCGAAAGGAATAATCATTGTTATCGTCTTCAATAGGGTCGTAACCCAATTTTTTGTTTTGTTCCCGGATTTCAGGATAAATCGCAACATCGCTGCCTTGCGCGAATGTAAAGGCCGGCTCCTGAGCGAATGCGCAAATCGAAAACAGTAATAATAGATATTTTTGCATGCACTAAGATATGAATTTACCGTAACAAAAAACGGATAACAGTTTTTACCGCTATCCGTTTTTTATGTCTATTTTAATATGTCGTTATGAGTTACCATACAGGTTCGATTCACCGCCGTCAATAGCAATGGTTTGTCCGTTTACGTACTGGCATTCGTCACTTAAGAGGAAGGCAACCAGTTTACCCACTTCTTCGGGCTGACCTAGCCTTCTTGCAGGGTTACGCTGTGCGTACTCTGTCTCTGCAGCTTTAGGGTCGGATGGGTTAACCTGTTTAAAGGCTTCGGCAACCATTGGCGTTAAGATAGCACCCGGAGCGATAGCGTTGGTAAAAATGTTGTCTTTACCATATTCTATAGCGGCGTTTTTGGTCATACCCGAAACAGCGTGTTTACTTGCTACATACGGCATCTGGTTGATAACCCCACGGATACCACCTACAGAAGCCACGTTTACAATCTTACCGCCACCGTTTTTCTGCATAGCAGGGATAACGTGTTTCAGTCCGTAATACACACCCATAAGGTTAATGTCGATCACCTTTTTGAAAACTTCCACATCATAGTCCACAAGCGGAGCCTGTTTGCCTTCGATACCTGCATTATTGTAGAAACCGTCGATCTTGCCGAATTCGGCAAGTGTTTTTTCTACGTAGTTTTTTACAGCTTCTTCGTCCGAAACATCGGCAACTACTGTAAGGATCTTCGCGTTTGGAGCGACAGCTTTAATATCTTCTTTCGCCTTGTTAAGGGCTTCTTCATTATAATCTACAAGGGCAAGGTCTGCACCTTTTTGCGCTAATACTTTTGAAGCAGCCAGACCAAGACCCATTCCTGCGCCGGTAACAATCACTGCTTTACCATTAAATATACTCATGATTTTATATTTTATTTCTCCTAAAGTTACAACACACCTAACGGCGTTCGCGTTAACAAACGGTTAATTAACGGAATTATTGTTTCTTTTTGAAGCAGTGAGGATTTTTGGCGAGGATTGTGGGGTTGAGAAATTAATTGTCAATATTAAAAGTAGTAGATGTATTAATATGCTTAAATTTCACAAAAAAAATGTGTAAAACTTTTCGCATTATTTTATTTAAACTACATTTTTTAGTTAAAATTTTGTTATATTGTGTCTTTTTAAACGTAATTTTATATGAGTATACTTCCAATAGATGATTTGGATAAATTATTTCAATCTTACAATTATCAAGTCGCCCCTCAATCTGATAGTAAAATTAGAATATATACTTTAAGATATGGTATGTATCACGCTGCAGAATTAATAATTTTAGAAGACGATTATGACGCGTCTGAAATAAAATCTCAATATTCACAAGCTGGCTATGCAACTGAAGTTAGGAATGCAACTGATATATACGATATTGAGGAATATCTATTCGAGGGCTTTTTTATTAAAACTCCTTTAGGTAATGAGTTAAAAAATAGATATTCCCACTTTGTTCAGAAACAGTTACAAAATTTACCTGAAGGAAGTACTTACGAATATGTTGAAGGTGCTTATGATTTCATGCTGCAGAATGAAGAAGGAGCTGTTATTGAGAATCGCATTGCTGTTGTTGATGGATCAATTGTATCCAAGATTAATCATTTATTAACTGAAACTGAGGGATCGTTATTCATTGTTATCGAAGCAGCCGCTGGATTTGGTAAAACCTGTACAGCAAATGAGGTTTTAAATTCATTGTCTAACACAAGTAGCAAAAAACTTCCATTTTTCACTGAATTATCTAGAAATAGGGAGGCCAGAGTGTTTAAGCACATTTTACTGAATGAAATTGATGAACAATTTCCCACTGGAATAAAACAAAATATTGTTATCGAACAAATCACTAAAGGCAGAATTCCTTTAATTATCGATGGCTTTGATGAACTTATTACTAAAGAAAGTAATAAAGAGGAAGTTGAAAGTATGTTTACAACCATTCTTGATCTTTTAAAAGGTCAAGCAAAGATTATAATTACTTCTAGAAAAACAGCTATTTTTAATAGTGATGAATTTCATAATTCTATAATAGAGTCTAAAAATCATTTTTCTGTTGCAAGATTTCAAATAAAGGAGCCAACTGTTGAAAATTGGTTAGTCCCAGAAAAATTGGATTATCTTAAGGAGAAGGACTTCCCGATTGATGAATTAGCAAATCCTGTATTGTTAGCATATGTGAAAAATATCCCCTTCGATAGATTGAAATCGTATCTTGCAAGCGACTCAGAAATTTCTTTGGTTGATACTTATCTCACTTACCTTTTAACACGCGAACAAATTAGGCAAAATTTAAAAATCACTATTGAGAATCAATTTAGGATTTTTAGAAAGCTAGTAAGGTTCATGACGGAGTATAATTTTACTGCTGAAACTAAGAGCACGATTAAAGATTTTATAAAAGCATATAATTTAAAAATCATAAAAGAAAGCTTACTACTGTATTTAGCAGAAGAGAAACCTTCAATTGAAGACTTAGTTGAAACATTATCAAATCACGTTTTCTTAGATAGGAAACCAAATGGTTATTTAGGCATTATCAATGATTTTATTTTTGGATACCTAGTTGGTGAAAATTTGATATTAAAAAAGTACGAGTACTATTACCCCGATTTTTATGAAAATTTGCCACAAGATTTTTCTGTAAAAGCTGTTCAATCTTTCAAAATACAGTCAGTAGAAAGAAGAAAAGCTCTTTGGGATATTTTTCATTCTAACTCTGATCGTTTTAATTATGATGTCAAGTTTTATTTTGATTTAGATTACTCTTTTTTGAAGTTATTTACAAGGGAATATTGTAATTTATTTTTAAGTGACAGTGAGTTTAAAAATTTAGAGTTTGCCGGTGACGGAATCTTTAAAGACTCAATTTTTTCAAATATTACATTTAAAAGCTGCCAATTTAAAATTGACAATTTCACTAATTGTACTTTTCAAAATTGTGAATTTTATGATTGTGATTATGAAATCGCTGTTCACGATAAAGCCTTTAACGATTTTGCTCTTTTTGCATGTTTTTCGAATAATCATTTTATAGAAAATTTGGCTCAGGATCTAGAATATGAAGAGGAAGGATATTTGAATAATGACCTCACAGATGTGCTAGTATTAAAGAACTTTTTCAATATTGATGGTAAGACTCCTAGAGCAAGAAAGATATCTTACATTCGAGAGAAACTTTCTGAATATCCAGGTAAAGAAATCAATAAAATATTTTCCACATTAAAAAGTAATGATTTACTCTACTTTAGAGATGATGTTGGATTTATATCTAAACAAGGAATCTTATATTATAATCAACTAAAAGCTGAGACCATATGAACCCTGGATTACAGATGATACAAAAGGATATTTGCAGCAAAATAGAGGATGAGCTTGATAAAGTAGGTATCCTGTATAGGTTATTTAGCAGAATTAAAGATGAACGATCAATTTTTGAAAAAATTGAAAGAAAAAAGTATGAAGGTGACCCATATTATAAAGGTGGAAAATTAATTCAAGACATTTTAGGCATAAGAATAGTTACTTATTTCAAAGATGATATCGAATTAGTTAAAGAGATTTTAGATGGTAAGGTTGTATTTGTCGATGAGGAAATTGACGAGCATGAATTAACAGTATTTAAACCTAAAAGGACAAATATAATTTGTGCATTTGATGAAAATCAAAAAAAGAACTTTAAAGAAGTTGCCAAGTCTTCCGCAAAAGATTATTATGAGTTAATTGATAACACATACGAACTTCAATTAAGAACTATTCTATCAGAAGGATGGCATGAAATTGATCATAGTTTAAGGTATAAATGTAAGACCGATTGGTTGGATCATCCTCAAGATGAAAGAATGTTAAACGGTATTTATGCTAATCTTGAGATAAATGACTCAGTACTAAAAAATTTATTTGAAGAGCTAGCTTACAAACATTATGTTAATCGAAATTGGGAAGCTCTTATTAGAAATAAATTCAGGCTTAGATTTCACATGGGCTCATTGCTCCCTGAAATTGCTCAAGCTATGCAAAGTGATACTGATCTTTGTAAGTATTTGATAAAGGTGAATAGATCCAAAATACTAACATCATTGAGTCTAGCAGAAATGAGTTTTCCCATAACTGTAAATAATCTGATTTTTTTCATCAATACATTTTTTACACGTAACAAAGAAATTCTTGAAATTACTCCAACTATGTTTATAAAAGAGTATGAGACGGTCGAAGAGAAATCTTAAGTTATCTAACTAATATAATTCCAAATACTCTTCTTCTTGCTCATTTCTAAAAACGCGTTGCGCATAGCAGCGTGTTCGGGGCGGGCAAGGGGAGCGTCTTCCTGTAGTATTTTAATGGCGTAGTTGCGTGCCAGTTGTAGTATGTCTTTATCGCGTACAAGGTCGGCTATCTGTAGGTTGAGTACGCCGCTTTGCTGCTTGCCCATAATATCGCCGGGGCCGCGTAGTTTAAGGTCAACTTCGGAGATTTCGAAACCGTCGTTGGTACGGCACATGGTTTCCATACGTATCTTGCTGTCGTTGGAGAGTTTTTGTCCCGTCATCATGATACAATACGATTGGTCGGCACCACGGCCCACGCGTCCGCGAAGCTGGTGCAACTGCGAAAGCCCGAAACGCTCGGCGCTCTCAATAACCATCACACTGGCATTGGGTACGTTAACACCCACCTCAATAACAGTGGTAGCCACCATCAGGTTGGTTTTACCTTTGGCAAAACGATCCATCTCGCTGTCTTTTTCGGCGGGTTTCATTTTTCCGTGTACAATGCTCACGCTGTATTGCGGCAGCGGAAAGTCGCGCGAAATACTCTCGTAACCGTCCATCAGGTCTTTATAGTCCATTTTCTCGCTCTCCTGAATTAGCGGATATACGATATAAATCTGTCGCCCTTTGGCGATCTCTTCTTTTAAGAATGCCCACACTTTTAGTCGGTTACTGTCGTAACGGTGCACGGTTTGTATGGGTTTACGTCCGGGAGGAAGCTCATCGATCACCGAAATATCCAGATCGCCATACAGGCTCATTGCCAAAGTACGCGGAATAGGGGTAGCGGTCATGACCAGTACGTGTGGCGGAATCTCATTTTTATGCCACAGCTTACTGCGTTGTTCCACACCAAAGCGGTGCTGCTCATCTATAATGGCAAGCCCAAGGTTTTTGAACTGCACTTTGTCTTCAAGCAGGGCATGGGTTCCGATAATAATATGCAGCTCTCCCGATTCCAACTGCTCGTGAATGATGCGGCGTTCGGCTGTTTTTACAGATCCGGTAAGTATTTTTATGTTGATGCCAAGTGGGGCGGCAAGTTCGCTTAACCCCATAAAATGCTGGTTGGCTAATATTTCTGTGGGTGCCATAAGACATGCCTGAAAACCGTTGTCCAGTGCCAAAAGCATGCTCATTAATGCCACAATGGTCTTACCCGAGCCCACATCCCCTTGAAGGAGACGGTTCATCTGGGCAGGCTGCCCCATATCATGGCGTATTTCTTTAAGCACACGTTTTTGCGCACCTGTAAGGGCAAACGGCAGGTAGTTGTTGTAAAAATCGGTAAAATATTCGCCGACCTTATCAAACGGATTCCCTTTTATCTTATGCTTGCGGATAAGGTTCTTGGTGATCAGCTGTAGCTGTATAAAAAACAATTCCTCAAATTTTAGGCGGAATTGCGCCCTTGCCAGCAGTTCCTGGCTTTTAGGGAAATGTATATTAAAAAGTGCCGCGTTTTTTGGTATTAGCTTCAGCTCATTGACAAGGCTCGCAGGCAGCGTTTCGGTAAACAAGGCCTGGGTTTCTATAAATAGCTGCTGCATGATCTTGTTCACCACCTTATTGGTAATGCCGCGCTGCACGAGTTTTTCGGTAGAAGGGTAAAACGGCTGCATGGCACTGCGCAGGCTTTGTTCGTGTTCGGCAAGGAGTTCCATTTCGGGGTGCGCCATGTTGAACGTACCGTTAAACGAAGTCGCTTTTCCAAATATCACATAAGGCACATTGATCTTCAGGTTCTCGCGAATCCATTTCTGCCCCTGAAACCAAACGAGTTCCATTTCACCTGTGCCATCGGTAAAGGTCGCAACCAGGCGGCTGCGTTTTTCGCCAACCGATTTTATATTTATCACTTTGCCCACTACCTGAACCTCACTGTTGCTGTTAAGCAGCTCGTTGATGCGGTAATATCGCGTACGGTCGATATAACGGTTTGGGAAAAGGTTTATAAGGTCGCCATATTTATGAATGCCAAGCTCTTTCCGGAGCAGCTCGCCGCGCGCCGGACCCACACCTTTAAGGTATTCTATAGGGGTTTCGAGTAGGTTGTTCATAAACTGATTTTGTGAATTTGAGGGGTTCGAATCCCATCGTGGTCACAATTCTACAAATTGGAACACGAAGATAAGAAAGCATCGCTAACAATCCAAAAGCTAACAATCCATTATCTGATAAATAAAGCTTACCTTACAGATCATGGATTACCTACTATACGAACTTTCTGCCAACGCCAACTTTACTGTGTTTGAGTTTACAAGCTCCGGCAAAAACGGACGTATACGCAAAGCTATAAAATTCACGCAGACGCTAAACGGGAATGTCTACAACCTTGGCTTTGGCGATATTGTATTCAGCGATGAATCCACAATAGAAATTGACGATGACACCCTGAGCAACAATGGCGATCTTGAAAAGGTTATTGCGACCGTCGTACATTCCGTATACCTTTTTATCAAACATCATCCCGATGTGTATATTCTCTTCGGTAGCAGCAATAAAGCCAAGCTGCGCATGTACCGTATGTTTCTTTCACGAAACATTACCGAGATTTTAAAGTCGTTTACTGTTTATGGAGCCATACATAATGAAAAAGGGCAGCTTGTAAATGTACCTTTTGATTCTGCTGCTGACGTCGACGGGTATTTTGTATTTAGAAAATGATTTTGTTGAGCAAATCCATATCGGTAATCTTACATAAGTCTTAAATTATATCTAATACTGCGATATATAATAACTATTACGGGTTTATATGTGATACATTTACGGCCTAAGCAACAACCCCTATGTATGATATCCTCGAACAAAGCCGTATTGAAGAACTAAGAAAGTACGACATACTCGATACGCTTAGCGAAACTGAATATGAAGATATTACAAAGCTTGCATCCATTATATGCAATGCTCCTATTGCGCTTATAAGCTTTGTAGATACCGACAGGCAATGGTTTAAATCGCGTCTCGGTTTGGGTTTACCCGAAACGCCCCGCGAATATTCTTTTTGTTCTCATGCTATTATGGAACCTGATAAGATAATGATCGTGGAAGATTCACGTCTTGACGTGCGTTTTAAAGATAATCCCTACGTTACAGGAGATCCGGATATCGTTTTTTATGCGGGTATGCCGTTGGTAACCAGTAATGGTTATAGCTTAGGTACCGTCTGCGTAATTGACACTCAGCCCAGAGTACTAACCGATATACAAATAGATGCTTTACAGTCGTTATCGCGACAGGTGATGACACTTCTGAATGCGAGAAAAGTCAATGCTGAGTTACTTGAAGCTAAAAAGCAGATGGAAGCTGATATGAAGCTTCGCAAAACTTTTACCGAAGAACTGGAACGCCAGGTTGAAGAACGCACCGAAAAGATTGCCGTACAGAATGCCGACCTTGAAAAAATGAATAAGGAGTTACAGGCATTTACGTATATCTCGAGCCACGATTTACAGGAACCATTACGCAAAATACAGTTTTTTATATCGCTACTAAAGGATAAAGAAAACAACGGCTTTACCGATAATGCTGTAAATTACATGGACAAAATAGCGAAATCGTCTGAAAAGATGAGAATACTAATTGCCGACCTTCTTTCGTATTCGCGTGCCACAACATCAGAACGTTTGTTTGAGGAGCTGTCTTTTGAGCATATTATAGACGATATTATATCCGACCTATCGGAAGAGATAATAAATAAGGATGCAACCATTACAGTGAAAAATTCGTGTAATGTAAAGGTTATCCCGTTCCAGTTTCACCAATTGGTGTATAATCTGGTGTCGAATGCACTTAAATTTTCCAGGCCGGGCGTATTACCGGTTATTACAGTAGATTCCGGTTACCACGATGGTAATGCTACAGCAAATCCCGATCTCGACGCTTCTAAAAAATACTACAGGTTTGTTATAGCCGATAATGGCATTGGTTTTCCCGATAAGTACAGCGAAAAGATATTTCAGCCCTTTCAACGATTGCACAGTTTTAACGAATATGTTGGTACAGGCATAGGCCTGACTATTGTAAAAAAAATCGTTGAAAATCATAGTGGTTATATCTATGCATCCAGTAAAGGTGATGAAGGTGCAACCTTCGAAATCTTTATACCGGAGGTGAATTAGTAGCGGAAGCCACTAATTTCAGCACATATAGTTCTTCAGCTTTCAAAGTATAAGAAAATATGTGTAAAATATAACATTTGGAGAAAACGAAACAGTATATTTGTTACAATATGCTTACCTAAATTGAGGGTGACTTTTACTAAAAACAATTGTTAGCTAATTTTAGAAACTTACAAATACAAATGGGAGATAATTCAGTAAAAATTTTGAAAGAAAAAAAAGAAGCCATTTTAGAACTTTGGATAACCAAACAAATGACCGAAGACAGTTACTTTAACCCTGAAGACCAAAAAGAAGATTCTGAAGATTTTCTGGACGCGTTCTTAGGTACATTGAACGAAACCAACATCAACGACCAGGATGCCAGAGGGTTTGAAAAAGTTCACGATATCCTTATGGGTATTTCAGTTTCAAGGGCTAAAAGAGGTTTTTCTCCGAGAGAAACCGGTGTGTATATGTTCACTTTTAAAGAAGCATTACTAGAAACGCTTTCAAAAGATGTAAGCGATCCAACCAAACTTTACGAAGATAGCTTAAAGATCAGTAAGATTATTGATAATATGGTTATTCTTACCTTCGAAGGTTTTATTAAAGGCCGCGAAGATATAATTGCAAGGCAAACGGATGAAATTACTGAAATTTCTACTCCGGTTATCCGTGTTTGGGATGGTGTTGTTGCACTTCCTATAATCGGTACATTAGACAGCGCCAGGACACAGGTAGTTATGGAAAACCTTCTTCAGCAGATCGTTGAAACAGGTAGTACTATTGCAATACTTGATATTTCGGGTGTCCCTGCAGTTGACTCTCTTGTTGCACAGCATTTAATTAAAACGGTGAGTGCTACGAGGCTTCTTGGTGCTGAGTGTATCATAAGCGGAATACGTCCGGAGATTGCACAGATCATAGTGCATTTAGGTATAGACCTTTCTAATATTATTACAAAATCGTCACTGGCCAGCGCACTTCAGACTGCTTTTGCAATGTTAAAACTGGAGGTGAGTAAGAAAAAGGTGAATACTATAATTAATTAGGTATATGGATAGAATTCCTATTTTAAAAATGGGTGATTTCCTATTGGTCACCATACAGGTAGATTTATATGATCAGCTTGCTGAAAATTTAGAATCTGATCTTGTAACCGCCGTACAAAAACATGGGTCCAAAGGAGTTCTTATCGATATCTCATCGGTTTCTATTATCGACTCTTTTATGGGGCGTATATTAGGTAATATTGGCGTAATGTCAAGGATTATGGGAGCCCAGTCAGTTATTGTAGGCATGCAGCCTGCGGTAGCAATGACTTTAGTGGAACTTGGGCTTACGCTTACAGGAGTTGCCACAGCACTTAATGTTGAAAAAGGAATGGAACTTTTGCGTTCTAAAATTTTGTTAAGTGAGGGACAAGGCTATGATCATGACGACAACTCTGAATAAAGAAGACTTTCTTATCGTTCGTGAACAGGACGTGGTTCCTTTTAGAAATAAAGTAAAGGAGGCAGCGGTTAAAGTGGGTATGGGTATTTTAAACCAGACGAAACTTATAACTGCCGCGAGTGAGCTTGTACGTAACCTTTTAAAATATGGCGGTGGAGGCACTGTTGTAATTGAAAATGTAACTAATGGCAGGGAAAATGGCGTACGGCTTATATTTGCCGATAAAGGCCCTGGTATTAAAGACTTGGATCTTGCCATGAAAGACGGCTTTAGTACCGGTAAAAGCCTTGGGCTTGGACTGCCGGGTACAAAAAGGCTTGTAAACGAATTTAATATACAATCAACTGTTGGTGTAGGAACTACGGTTACAATACTAAAATGGAAAAATGGATGATACCGTTTTTTTGAACTATAAAATTGAAGACAGGAGTTATGTTTCTTATGTTAAAAGAGAAATACATAACATTATAGTAGCAGAAGGGTTTAGTTCACAAAAAATAGGTGAGATAGATATTATTGTTGCTGAGTTAACATCGAATCTTGTCAAATTCGCAGAAGTAGGTGAGTTGCTGTATCGCGTAAGTTTCGACGAAAACGGGCGTTTTTTTGAAATTTACTGTATAGATAGCGGTCGTGGCATAAGAAATCTAACGAGGATGTTGCAGGATGGTGTATCTTCTTCTGACACTTTGGGACAGGGCCTGGGAGCGATTTCCCGGCTTAGTTTTGCATCTAATATTTACACTATTCCAAACTGGGGTACGGTAGTGTACAGCAAGGTGTATAAGGATGCTGTACCTTTAAACAATAATAAAAAACCTTTCGATCTTGGTGCTGTACAGGTGTGCTGTCCCGGAGAGAAAGTTTGTGGTGACGGGTATGCTTATAAAAAAGTAGGTAACGGTTACCAATTCTTTATGGGAGATGGCCTTGGTCATGGTGTAAATGCCAACGAAGCAGCTACCGAAGCGATACAGGCTTTTAAAGAATGTAAAGAAAAAAGCCCTGCCGAAATAATAAGATACATCCACCAGAATGTAAAAAAGACAAGAGGCCTGGTTGGTACAATTGCTTATCTTGACTATGATACAGAAAAGTGGCTTCTTTGCGGAGTAGGTAATATTTCCACCAGCTTGTATACAGGGCTGGCGTGTAAAAACTACACCCCTTACAATGGTATAATAGGGCATAATATTCCGAGGACATTGAATGACTCAGTATTAAGCCTTGAGAAGTACCAGACGCTTATAATGCACTCTGACGGATTGCGCACGAGATGGAACCTTGCAGATTTACCGGGTATTTTAAAGTATGACCCGAATCTTATTTCTGCTGCGCTTTATAAAGATAATGCGCGCTATAACGATGATATGTCTGTATTTACAGCAAAAATAAACCTATAAGGATGAGAGAGATAATTCGTATCAGTCTGGATAATGAAATGGATTTGATCCTGGCTCATAAACGCGCCATAAAGCTTGCCGAACTGTGTGGGCTTATAGTATCTTCCCAAACAAGGTTTGCTACGGCAGTTTCTGAAATTGCCCGCTGTTCTATTGCAAATGGCGATAATTCTTATCTTATCCTGGGTATTAATTTTTTAACCGGTGGAAAGAAAGAAATAACTGCCATTATTTACGATGATATCGATCTTCAAAAATGCAATCCCGAAGCCTATGCGTATGCATCGCGTTTATCACGCGACATTGAGATAAAGTTGGTAAATGGTGTTTATCAAACCATTTTAAATCTGCAAATTCCATATTCCGGTATAATTTCAGAAAATCGTATTGCTTCATTTGCAGAGCATTTTCAAAAAGAACCTCCCTTATCTCCTTATGATGAAATTCGTAAGAAGAACATACAGTTGATAGAACTTTCCGAAAAATTAGGCGAAAGTGAAACCAAATACCGCCAGCTTACCGATACCTTGCCGCTTATAGTATTCTCCGTAGCTGCTTCAGGCATTGTTACAGTTTCAAATAAGCGTGTTAAAGATGTTTTGGGTAACAACTTTACTTCTTTTTCATCATCGTCTATGGGATCGCTTTTCCACCCCGATGATAACGCATTGATAGCTAAAGGCTGGGAGACTGCTAAAAAAAGAAGGGGTGTTTTTACAGGTCAGGCACGTGTGCGTATTAAAGAAAATTATATATGGCACCTTGTATCTATAGTACCTGACAATGATGAAAGGGGCGATGTTTCGGGCTGGATAATATCTATGGTGGATATTCATGCTCAAAAACTGATAGAAGAAACCCTAAAAGACAATAAAGAATTAAGGCAGGCACAGGAAAGTCTTAAAACATCTAATGAAGAGCTTTCGCGTAAGAACAGGGAGCTCGAGCAATTTGCATATATAGCAAGTCATGACCTTCAGGAACCGCTTCGTAAAATAAGAAACTTTACGTCGCTTGCAGAACGTACGCTTACGGAAGAAGAAAAAGATAAATTATATTTTAATAAGATAAATTCTTCTGCCGAAAGAATGTCGAGGCTTATTACAGATGTGCTTAATTACTCAAAATTATCAATCAAAGAAAACGAGTTTGTTACGGTTGACCTCAACACGGTAATGGACGATGTTATTAACGATTTAGAATTTCAGATACAGGAAAAAAACGCTGTTATTACGTATGAAAAATTGCCTTCTGTAAACGGTATTCCGGTACAGTTAAGCCAGTTGTTTTATAACCTTATAGGCAATTCATTAAAGTTTGCTGAGGGCGCGCCTGTTATAAAAATATCGTATGAATTTTTAGAAGCTGCTAAAAGCAACCTGCCTAAAGATTACCATAAAATTGCTGTAACCGACAACGGAATAGGAATCGACAGTAAACATATCTCTAAAATATTTACAATTTTTAAAAGGCTACACCACCAGAGTGAATATGAAGGCACGGGTATTGGACTAGCCTTATGCGAAAAAATTGTAGAGAATCACAATGGTACTATAGAAATTGACAGCATGCCAAATTCGGGTACTACAATAACTGTTTATTTGCCTTAATTCTATCCGCCTTTCTTCGTAATTTTACCCTACTTATGGAAGAAGTTTTAAGAAAGCAGATCGAGAAGATAGTTAAGTTAACGGATGAAGAGTTCGAATTTGCGCTAACGCATTTTACCCAGCGAAGCTATAAAAAGCATCAGTACCTAGTTCAGGCGGATAATCCTGCACCAAACGACCATTTTGTAGTGAAAGGCCTTTTAAAGTCTTTTTATTATGACGATGCAGGTAAAACGCATATATTGCAATTTGCAATGGAGGACTGGTGGATATCTGACCCTAATGCTTATCATAACAGGCTCAATGCTACCCTTAACATTGATTGCCTGGAAGATACCGAAACCTTTTTCATTTCTATAGACAATAGGGAGAAACTCTGTGCCGAAATGCAGAAGATGGAATACTTCTTTTTAAAGAAAACCACTGCGGGTTACATCGCCCTTCAAAAAAGGATTTTATCGCTCATGAGCCAAAAGGCTGAGGAGCGATATACGCAGTTTGTCCAGTTGTACCCTAATCTCATCGAACGTGTTCCAAAGGCTTTGATTGCTTCTTATCTCGGAATTACCCGCGAAACACTCAGCCGTATGACGGCATTGTAATGTGAGGTATATCACATTTAGGGTGTGACCTATGTCCTTTTTAAAACCATGGCTGTTTCAGAAATTTGTATCACATAATTTTAAGACACACACTATGGATAAAATAGCATTAGTTGTTGGTGCCAGTGGCATCACTGGAAGCAATCTAGCCAAAAAACTTATTTCTGAATGTATTACCACATTCGGTTTAGCCCGTAATCCGCAAAGCGATATAGAAAACCTTAATCCTGTTACTGCCGACCTTTTGGATCATGAAAACCTAAAAGCTGCATTGGCAGATATCGCGCCAACACACGTTTACATTACAACCTGGATGCGTAACGACACCGAAGCCGAAAACATTAGGGTAAACAGCCTGATGGTTAGAAATCTGCTTAATGCCTTATCGCCAAAAAAATCGGTACAACATGTGGCGCTTGTTACAGGGCTTAAGCATTACCTTGGACCATTTGAAGCGTATGCTAAAGAAGGCTTCCTGCCGCAAACGCCTTTACGTGAAGAACAACCACGTCTGGATATCGAGAACTTTTATTACGCTCAGGAAGATGAGGTATATGCTGCTGCCAAACGTGATGGTTTTACGTGGAGCGTTCACCGTCCGCATACTGTCATTGGTAAGGCTGTTGGCAATATAATGAATCTTGGTACAACGCTGGCGGTATATGCAACAATCTGTAAAGAGACGGGCAGGCCTTTCAGGTTTCCCGGATCGGCTGCGCAGTGGAATGGCATTTCAGACGTTACCGATGCCAGGATACTTGCAGAACAACTAGTATGGGCGTCAACAACCGATGCGGCACGTAACGAAGCATTCAACATAGTAAATGGCGATTACTTTAGATGGAGCTGGCTATGGAATAAAATAGCGGCCTATTTTGGTGTTGAAGCTGTTGGGTATGAAAATGAGATCCATCCGCTTGAAAAAGAAATGGAGAATGACGCTGAAGTATGGAAACAAATTGCAGAGCGTTACAGTCTTAAAGAGCATAATTTAGGCAGACTTGCTTCGGCATGGCATACGGACCTTGACTTGGGGCGACCAATTGAAGTAATGACTGATATGTCGAAAAGCCGTAAACTGGGTTTCAGCGCGTTTCAAAGTACCGAAGATTCTTTTACCGACCTGTTTGAACAGTTGCGTAAAGAGAATTTAATTCCGTAATTAAGTTTATAAAAATGCCTCTTAAAATAAGAGGCATTTTCTTTTTTTAGTTTTCCGGCGGCAGCGGTTTAACCACACTGCCTTCTTCGGGATATTGAATAGTTCCTTTAATTTGTTCGATATGTTTAGGGTCGAATTTAGGTAGCTGTAGTTCGCTGTTTTCCCTCCATGCTTTAACTGTTTCAGTTGTCTGGGCCGTTTTCTCTTCAGATATGCCATTATCGCGCGAGAAGTAGACAGTCTGTGACGGATAAGCAAAGCTTGTTCCGCTTTTTGAAACAATATCCATCATACGTAGTAATAAGTCTTCCTGAACTTCCTGCGACACATCAACATTTATAGCTTCAATGTAAGCTGTTATTTCTACTTTAAGGGCATCGGCTGTAATGCCTGTAAAGCGCACGATAGGTGAGGAGTTGATAACGCTTGGATGCGAATATAGCAACGCACGAAGTTCTACCAATAAATAACGCAACTGATCAGGGGTGGTATCCATCCTGAACATAAATATAGGATTAAAGATATACCTGTCACGGTGGGCATAATTCTCAATCTTGCTTGCTGAAAATTCACCATTGGGGATGGTAACAATAGTTCGTTGTGCTGTACGCAAGGTAGTCGACCTCATCCCGATAGATTCTACCGTTCCTTTAATATCGCCCACACGGCAATAGTCGCCCACGCGTATGGGTTGGTCGGCAATAAGGGTAACACTCCCTACAAAGTTTTCCATAGTCTTTTGTGCACCCAACGCCAATGCGATACCACCTATACCCAGTGCGGCAAGCCCTGCGGTAACATCTACACCTACAGCACCTAGTACCGCAATAATCCCGATTATTACAATAGCCACTTTAGTGGTGCGCCTTAAGAACAATATTACCGATATGGCAGAGATACGTCCCCTACGGGTCATCCTGTCTTTACTAAAAGTGCTTATAAAGTCTGTCATTCTCCATAACAGCATCAGGAAAGCTACAATGCCAATGGTTACTATAATTACGCTAAATCGTTGGCGTACAATAATAGAGATGCCTAAACGCTGCGTAAGCGCTACAAATACCAATACCGACAGGTAAAGTTGTACGGGCAGCGTTAATGCCTGTATTATTGCCGATACTTTTTCTGTGTTTGACCTTCGCCATAATTTATGAATAAGGAACGTAAAGAGTGCAATAAGTGCCCACGATAATAGGTAGGCAACAACTATCATAACAACGACAACCAGCCAATGGCCCACAGGAACGCCCGCCATTTTACGGTCTTTAAGTGCTTCCGGCAGAATCTTGTCCAGTATTGTTTCTTCACCTATAGTTGCAGTTGCAACTGCATTTACGGTTTCCGCCGAAAATAACCATACTGCGGGCTTATCATCATCAGATTGATTCTCTACATATAGTTGGATCACCGTTTTATTTGTAGTAACATTTCCAACGATATCAAGTCCTGAGGCGAGGTCGTCATCCGTTTTACCAGTTTCTTTATTGCTGATCATAGAGGAAGGGTTAATACTTCCCGTCTGATCTAAAAGTCTTTCAAAAGCCTGTGCAATGCGTACCCTTTCTTTTTCCCTTCGATACGCCCTTCTGCTCAAAACAAGGTATTGGCTGGCACGCAGGTAATTTTGGTCAGCTAAAGCTTTTATAAATCCGTTAACCGTTCCCTGTGGCGTACGCCTGCCAAGCGAATCTTCCGGTGTTTTCTCAGGTTCTTCTGTGGTTTCCTTACCGCCGAGTAGTTGTGCATGGCCGTTGTAAGGGAGCACAGCAAACAATAACAGCAGCAGTAAAGTATTAATTTTGAACCTGAATTTTGAAGACAATAACATAGGCATGGTTTTAGTCTGAATTTGGGTTACTAAAATTAGAAAATCTATCGGCTATTAGTGTGTTTTTTAACTAAATGTTGTCAGGAAAGTTGCAGGGTTTCAAAGTAAAAAATCTGTAAAGTTCAAAGTTTTCGTCGGATAGCATCGTAAAGCTTAACAACCTATGGTCTAAAAAAAAAGACGCTCCCGTTTCCGGAAGCGTCTTTCACTTTGTAAATATATAAAACATGATAGGCCTTACGACTCACAGCTGCTACAGCTAACCAGGCTTGTTACGAGCTCTTTAGAAACACTCTGGCTTCTTTGGTAATACAAGGTTTTTACACCCAGTTTCCATGCTTCAATAAGCAGGCCGTTTACATCTTTAATTGGCAGTTCAGACGGAATGTTAAGGTTAAGGCTTTGTGCCTGGTCTACATATTTCTGCCTGATAGCTGCCTGCTGAATAATCTCCAGCTGGCTTATTTCTTTAAACGTTTTAAACACGTCTTTTTCTTCCTGTATAAGCTGGCTCATATGCTGAACGCTTCCGCCGTTAAGCATAATTTCCCTCCATACATCCTCGTTATCAAGGCCTTTTTGTTCTAACAGTATTTTAAGGTATTTGTTCTTACGCATAAAGTTACCTTTTGAAAGCCCTGCTTTATAGTAATTACTGCTAAATGGCTCTATACCTGGCGATGTTTGACCTAATATAGCCGATGATGACGTTGTAGGCGCAATCGCCAGAGTAGTGGTGTTACGTCTTCCGTAGCCTTTAAGCAATTCCGGTTCGCCATAAATACGGGCAAGTTCCTGTGTTGCTTTGTCTGCTTTCTCGTTGATGTGCTTAAAAATCTCTGTGGTTTTCATTTTAGCCTCAAGGCCTTCAAACGGAATCATATTCTTTTGGAGGTACGAATGCCATCCCAAAACGCCAAGCCCAAGGGCACGATGCCTTTTAGCAAACTTGTTGGCAGCAGTAAGATAATAGTCACCTTCGGTTTTTTCTATGAATTCCTGTAGCACTGCATCTAGGAAAAATATTGCCAGTTTAACAGCTTCGGTATCTTTCCATTCATCATACAGTTCAAGGTTCATGCTCGAAAGGCAGCAAATAAACGATTCATCCCTTGTAGATGGCAGCATGATCTCGCTGCAAAGGTTACTTGCATTAATACGAAGGTTATTGTCTTTATAAACCTGCGGCTTGTTTTTGTTTACGTTATCACTAAAGAAGATATACGGCAAACCTTTTTGTTGACGGCTTTCCAGCACCTTAGCCCACACGTGGCGTTTATCGGTATCGCCATCAATCATTTCCTGCATCCAGTAATCGGGTACACAAACGCCTGTAAACAGGTTTTGTATAGGGTTACCAATGCTTTTTATTTTAAGGAACTCCTCGATATCCGGGTGGTCAATATCCAGGTAGGCTGCAAATGCACCACGGCGAACACCTCCCTGGGAGATGGTATCCATAGCGGTATCAAAAAGCTTCATGAAGCTAACGGCCCCGCTGCTTTTTCCGTTATCGGTTACGGCGCTACCTCTTTCACGAAGTTCACCAAAGTAGCCCGATGTTCCACCGCCAATTTTGGTCTGCATAATTACTTCACCCAGTTTGTGGGTAATGCCTTCAATATGGTCAGGTACATGTACGTTGAAGCATGAAATAGGCAGTCCGCGTTCGGTACCCATATTAGCCCATATTGGCGAGCTGATGCTCATCCATCCGCGCTCTATCATCTCAACGAACGATTCTTTAAGTTCTGGTTTGTATAACCTTCTTGCTGCAGCAGTACAAATCCTGTCTATTGCGCCTTCAACGGTTTCACCTTTAAGTAGGTAGCCCCTGTTAAGTATTTGTTCGCTTTCAGAGTTTTTCCACCACATTTTGGTAGTGGTTTCCTCACTAACTAAAGGAGGCTGAGGATTGGATATATTGTCTATCATAATGAATCAGGGTAAGGTGAATTAAAACAGGTCGTTTGCAGTGATACTCTTGTCGTGCTTGGTATAATCTACCGGGCGTTTGGCAAAGAAATCATCAAGGCTGTTGGCAAATACTTCTTCTTCAAACCATGCCATAGGTTTGTACTCTTCCTGGCTTACATTAAATATGGTTTCAATACCAATTTGTGTAAGGCTTTCATCGATCCTGAACTTCATAAAGTTCACCAGGTCGTGTTTTTTGATGATTTCAATTTCGCCATCTTCAAATATCCAGTCAAGGATATTTGCTTCAACTTTAATAGAGTCTTTAACCGCCTGCCTGATAAGCTCTACCGTTTCAGCATCAAAATAGTCAGGGTGTTCTTCCCTTATCTTGTTTACAATATATATACCTGCATTGGCGTGTACCTGCTCATCTACAGATGTCCATGCGATAATGTTGCTTACATTCTTCATATACCCCTTAAAACGGGTAAACGATAGTATGATAGCAAACTGGCTGAACAGCGATACATTCTCAATTAAGATAGAGAACAGTATAAGCGATACTACATACTTTTTGTTGTCCTGGCTTTTGGTATCTTTAAGTACATCACTTAAGTAGTTAACGCGTTCCATAATAACCGGAATATCCATTAACTTCTCAAACTCGTTGTTATAGCCCAGTACTTCAAGAAGTCGTGAATACGCTTCTGAGTGCCTGAATTCACATTCTGCAAAAGTACTTCCTAATCCGTTAAACTCCGGCTTCGGAAAATGCTCATAGATATTACCCCAAAAGCTTTTAACGGCGACCTCAATCTGCGCAATTGCTAAAAGGCTGTGTTTTATGGCGGTTTTCTCGGCTCGGTCAAGGTGCGAGTGAAAGTCTTGTGTATCGGCAGTAAAGTCTACTTCGCTGTGTACCCAGTAGGCTTTATTAATAGCTTCGGTGTATTTAAGTACTTCCGGGTACTCAAACGGCTTATAGTTGATTCGTTTATCGAAGATTGACATATATAGAGTTTTAATTGACGTTTTTCTGATTAGAAAATGAGTTTCCGGAACCGGATTATATATCATTTTCTGTGTTTAACAAATGTAAGGCATACTCAAATTTTGTTCAATAGGTTATTCGTAGTTATAAAAATTACTTATTAACACTATTGATAATCAGCAGTTTGTGTTTTTTAACAAAATTTTATTAACAATGATTCTAAATAGTGTAACCTGCATTGTTATAAGGGAATCTGAAAAATGAAGAGTGGAGTTATAAACAATTTGGTAACGGAAAATATTTTCTGTAAACAGGCAGTTATCAACAGGTAAAATCGAAAAAATTCATTTTTGAGAATCTTAAAAATGCGTAAAAGGGCTAAGCTGCCGTTTTAAATGTTGGGTTAACGTTAATAATGCAATGAAGTTTGGGGCAGGTTATGTAGCTTTGTAGGGTACTCCAAATTTAGTTTATGAAATTTACCCTGTCAGTATTTATACTGTTTATATACAGCCTTGGCTTTGGCCAGCAAATCCAAAAAGCCGACTTTATTACTGCAAGTGCAGACCTTTCTTTTGATGTGCCCAACAAAAAAATAATGGGTAAACTTAGCTATGCTTTTAATGTATCAGACAAGAAAATCGACACCATTTTTATAGATGCCCATAGCATGCAGTTTACCGATGTAAAAATAAATGGTAAGAAAGCGGGCTGGTCATCTTCAGCGAAAGCACTAAAGCTTTACAAAGGGTTTAAAAAAGGTAAAAATACTGTCGAATTTAATTACTCAGCCCAACCTAAACAGACCCTGTATTTTGTAAAAGATGGGGCTGACGACCAGATTTGGACACAGGGACAGGGTAAATATACGAGCCATTGGCTGCCGAGTTTTGATGATGTAAATGAAAAAGTTATTTTTAATATAACTGCTTCTTTCGATAAAGAATATACCGTGTTGTCTAATGGAGAGCTTAAAGTTAAAAAGACAGACAGCGACAACATAAAATGGGTGTACCAAATGGAGAAACCCATGAGCAGTTATCTCGCGATGCTGGCTATTGGCAAGTTCAAAAAATGGCAGCAGAGCACAGCATCGGGCACTCCTCTGGAATTTTATTTAAGAGAACAGGATAGTACTATGTTTGGCGACACCTACAGGTATAGCTGGGATATATTCAATTTCTTTGAAAGCGAAATAGGGGTTAATTATCCGTGGAAAATATACAGGCAGGTTCCGGTACTCGACTTTTTATATGCAGGAATGGAGAACACCACTTCTACCATTTTTGCACAGGATTTCGTGGTAGATTCCGTGGGGTTTAACGACCGTACGTATACTAATGTAAACGCTCACGAATTGGCGCATCAGTGGTTTGGCGATCTTGTTACTGCCGAAAGCAGCAAGCACCACTGGCTTCATGAAGGCTTTGCAACCTACTATGCCCTGCTGGCAGAACAAAAACTTTTTGGTGATGATCATTTTAATTATGAACTGTACCAAATGGCAGAGAATCTTCAGCAGGCATCTAAGATTGATACGATTCCGGTTATGAATGAAAAGGCAAGTACGTTGTCTTTTTATCAAAAAGGAGCATGGGCATTGCATATATTGCGCGAAGGTGTAGGACATGATGCATTTAAAAAAGCCGTTAAGACTTATTTGGAGAAGTATGCTTTTAAAAATGTAAACACAGATGAGTTTCTGGCAGAAATAAATAGAGTGTCTGATTACGATACCAATTCATGGAAGAAACGCTGGCTTGAAAGTGGTCATTTCGAAGTAGAAGAAGCTATTGGTTTACTAAAGAAGAATGAATCGATGCAGCTTTATTTTGAGGTAGGGGAGTTGCAAAAGAACTCTTTTGCGGAGAAGAAAGAAACCTTCATAGCAATGCTAAAATCGAATGCTTTTACGGCTCTTAAAGAAGAAGCTATTTTTCAGACTGCCGACGTACCCTTTGAAGAGAAGGCCGACTTTATACGCCTGGCCCTGCAAAGTGGTGCGGTGCCTGTGCGTCAGGCGGTGGCGCGTACAGTTACTAAATTCCCCGAAAGCTTTATACCCGAATATAAAACCCTGCTATATGATGCGTCTTATATAACACGTGAAGTTGCGCTAAACATATTGTACAAAAACTTCCCTGCCAGACAAGCTGAGTTTTTAGAAATAGGTAAAGACTGGGTTGGGTTTAGCGATAAGAACCTAAGAATATTATGGCTTACGCTTGCTTACAGGGCAAAAGACTATCGCACAGCAGATAAAGAAAGCCTCTATAAGGAACTGCAACGTTATGCATCACCCGAATATGAAAGTACTGTCAGGTTGAATGCATTGGCGAACCTATTGTATCTTGGTAAACAAGATCCTGTGGTATTGCAAAACCTTGTTAATGCTACATCGCACCATAAATGGCAGTTTTCTAAATTCGGACGCGACAATATCCGTAAACTATTAAAAAGGGAAGGTTACCGCCAGCAATTTGAAAGTTTATTGCCGACACTACCGAATGCGGAAAAGAAAAAACTTGAAGGATTGTTAGCAGAGAAGTAAATTATTCGGGTAGTAAATCGCAAAACCAAAACTGCGATTTAAATCCGTTAGTATTATATTCCCTCATAATGACTTCACCTTTAGTAAAAACAACTGGCTTTTTAAAGTAAGGCCCGTCAAAGCAAAAGGTATGGAATTCGCCATTTTCACCGCAAATATCTACACCTTCGGGCAAATCTGCAATAAAGCTTTCATCTATTATTCTTCCCACAAAAGAACTGTCCAGTTTGCTTCCATCAACACAAACGGTAATGGCTTTAAAACCGAGGTTTAGAAACTGTGTCAGGAGTTCTCGGGTGTCTTTCTTCCAAAGCGGAAATACAGTTTTGATACCGAAGGGTTCCAGCTGCTTTTCGCGATAGGCTTTCAGGTCTTCAAGGAATATATCGCCAAAGGCAGCACATTCAAATCCGTCAGCAACTAATCCTTCTACTTTTTCTTTTAGTAAAGCTTCGTACTCGGCATTAGTAGGCTGCGCAGGAAGTTCGACTGTCATACCGGGTATGCCAATGGCTTCTATCTGTTGCTGTAGTAATTCCTTCCGAAGACCATGCATACTAACACGGTTATAATGGGAGTTGACCGATGTAAACAATCGTTCAACACTGTAGTTGCTGTCCTGTAAAAGATAGTATAATGCTAGCGCACTGTCTTTACCTGTACTCCAGTTAAAATAAGTTTTTGTATGGCTATTTGACATATAATTATTAAAAAAGCATCCCTAAAGATGCTTCTTGATATTTTTGAACATAAGTAATCTAATCCTCTCTCCAAAGTCCCGATACCTCATTTTTAAGGTGTGCAATACCAACACTGCTTGGCGTCTGCTTATCAAACAACCCTTTTAGTATGGTTTCACGAAGATCTTGCGCTGTAGCTACAGACGGATCGGCCGTTGTTTTGCGAACCATCTGAATAGTAGCATTTTTAGCGGTAGTTATAATATCCCAGCTTTCAGAAGATACATAGATCTGCTGTGCAAGGTTGTGCTCATATTCCACTTCAATTTGAGAAACCAGATAATCTTCATAGTCATGTTTGTTAGACGACTGTGGGGTAATGCGTATAAGTAGTTTTGCCGGGTTTATCCTTTCCAGGAAAAGGGTTAGCCTTTCATAAGCCTGTAGTCGAAGCGGCAATGCATTTTTTTGTGCTTCTTTATGTATTAAGTAACGGCGGCGGCCTTCCTCATTTTTGGTGTGCATGCTAAAAAAATAATATGCTACACCACCGGTAATAAGTGATGGAAGCGTATAAGCGGCAATTTCTATAAGTTTTTCAGCTATCATAAGATATAGTTATGGTGTTTTGGTATAACGCTAGTGTAGGCGTTCGAATTGCAAGAGGCGAAAATAAGCAAATAAGTTTTTTGATGGCGTTTGCTTACCAAAAAATGTCACTTTAAATCGCTATTTTTGCATTGTAAATTGCAACAATGGATATTCACAGTTATATAAGCCAGTTAAACGAAGCCCAACAGGCACCAACCCTTCAGAAAGACGGTCCGATGATCGTAATTGCAGGAGCAGGTTCGGGCAAAACAAGGGTATTAACAATACGTATTGCCTACCTGATGAGTCAGGGGGTAGATGCCTTCAACATTCTTTCGCTAACCTTTACCAACAAGGCGGCAAAGGAGATGAAAAAACGTATCTCTGATATTGTAGGTAATTCTGAGGCTAAAAACCTATGGATGGGAACTTTCCACTCCATATTTGCCAAAATACTTCGTTTTGAAGCCGATAAGCTTGGCTATCCTTCTAACTTTAGTATATACGATTCGCAGGACAGTTTGCGTCTTATCGGGTCTATCATCAAAGAAAAACAGCTCGATAAGGATGTATACAAACCAAAACAGGTTTTAGGAAGGATATCAACCTATAAAAACAGCCTTATTACTGTCAAAGCGTATTATAACGACCCTGAACTTCAGGAAGCCGACGCAATGTCTAAAAAGCCGCGTCTTGGTGAAATTTATGAGGCCTATGTAGACCGTTGCTTTAAAGCAGGCGCGATGGACTTTGATGACCTTTTATTACGTACCAACGAATTGCTTACCCGATTTCCGGATGTACTTATGAAGTACCAGGATCGATTTAGATATATACTGGTTGATGAGTACCAGGATACCAACCACTCGCAGTACCTTATTGTACGTGCACTGTCGGACAGGTTCCAGAATATTTGTGTGGTAGGCGATGATGCCCAGAGTATCTACGCATTCCGTGGCGCGAACATTAACAACATTCTTAACTTCCAGAAAGATTATGATAATGTGCAGATGTACCGCCTTGAGCAGAACTACCGTTCGAGTAAAAATATAGTAGAGGCAGCAAACGCTATTATAGATAATAACAAGACCAAACTTGATAAAGTGGTGTGGACATCTAACGATGACGGACCAAAAATTAAGGTACACCGCAGCCTTACCGATGGTGAAGAAGGACGATTTGTTGCCAGTACCATTTTTGAAGAGAAAATGAGAAACCAGCTTACCAATAACAAGTTTGCTATTTTGTACCGTACCAATGCACAATCGCGTGCTATGGAGGATGCCCTGCGTAAGCGTGATATTCCATACCGTATCTTTGGAGGACTTTCTTTCTATCAGAGAAAAGAGATTAAAGATGTGCTATCATATTTAAGGCTTGTTATCAATCCGAAGGATGAAGAAGCACTTATGCGTGTTATCAATTATCCTGCAAGAGGTATTGGAGACAGTACTATAGAAAAGCTTACGGTTGCTGCTAACCATTACGGAAGGTCGGTTTACGAAGTTATGGAAAACATAGACCGTATAGACCTTAGGCTGAACAACGGTACTAAGAACAAGCTTCAGGATTTTGTTACCATGATTAAAAGTTTTCAGGCAATTAACGAAACGCAGGATGCTTTTTTCCTTGCCGATCACGTTGCAAAGAAAACCGGACTTATACAGGAGCTTAAGAAAGATGCAACGCCCGAAGGTATTGCACGTATAGAGAATATAGAAGAATTACTAAATGGTATAAGGGACTTTATTGAAGGCCAGAGAGAAGTAGACGGTGCACGTGGTGCCCTTTCTGAATTCCTTGAAGATGTTGCACTGGCTACCGACCTTGATAAAGATACTGGAGATGACGACCGTGTGGCACTAATGACCATTCACCTTGCAAAAGGACTTGAATTTCCGCACGTCTTTATAGTGGGGATGGAAGAAGACCTTTTCCCGAGTGCAATGAGTATGAATACACGTAGTGAACTGGAAGAGGAAAGAAGGCTGTTTTATGTAGCCCTTACCCGTGCCGAACATCAGGCATATCTTACGTATGCACAGTCACGTTACCGTTGGGGTAAACTTGTAGACAGCGAACCATCGCGTTTTATTGAGGAGATTACAGAGAAATACCTTGAATTCCTTACACCGACAGAAACCAACTACCGCTATAAACCAATGATCAACGCGGATGTATTTGGTGACGTAGATAAATCGAAGTTAAGACAAACAAAACCAAACAATACACCACCACCTAAGTGGGTTACCGATAACGATCCTAAACCGGATCTGCCTATCCGTAAGCTGAAGCCAATGTCCGGTAATGCTCCGGTATCGTCAGGTCCGGCAATGCCCGACACAAAGCTGGTACCCGGCAATGTGGTAATGCACGAACGTTTTGGCAAAGGAAAAGTTATAAATCTTGAAGGTGTTGGCGCCGATAAAAAAGCGGAAATCAACTTTGAAGTTGGCGGAATTAAAAAACTGCTGTTGCGGTTTGCCAAACTCGATATTATTGGATAAAACAAAAGCCTGCTGATAAGCAGGCTTTTGTTTTTTAACGCCGATAACATTAAAGAAAGGCTTTGATAATAGTATAAGATGATGTTAATATAATTAGTATGCCGACACCAAGAAACAATGCTTTTTTATTGATTCTCGAAGCAATATAGGCACCTGCCGGAGCAGCAATGATTCCGCCTGCAACAAGTCCGGCAATAATCTGCCAGTGGTCTACACCCAGAAAAGTTATAAATACCGAAGTAGCAAAGAAGGTTACAAAAAACTCAGCAGTATTAACCGTACCAATTGCCTGTCTTGGGTTCTTACCCTGGCTAAGCAGGTTAGAGGTAACAATTGGTCCCCATCCGCCACCACCAATGGCATCCATAAAACCGCCCACCAATGCCAGTAGTGGTGCTCTCTTTACAGGTTTTTTCTCTTTGTTTTTTTTGCTGAATCCTTTGTAAATTATGTAGATACCCAAAAAGAGTAAATAAATAGCGATGTAAGGTTTCAGAAAATCCCCATCTAACAATCCTGATACTAAATAGGCACCGGTAACAGCACCGATTACACCGGTTATTACAATCTGAAAAAACAGTTTTTTATCTATGTTTTTAAATTTGATATGCGATAACCCGGATACCCCAGTCGTAAAAACCTCTGAAGCATGTACACTGGCTGATGCAAGATTTGCAGGTATGCCAAAATTCATGAGTAATGTGGTGCAGCTTACGCCATACGCCATACCCAGGGCACCATCAATCATTTGTGCAACGAAGCCAACAACCATAAAAAAGTAAAAGTCGTTTGTAAACGCAAGTGTCCCGTTAGAGAATTCATTAAATATAAGATACCCAAATGATACTAGTAATATACTTTTAAGAACAAGTATGGTAACCGCAATATGCCTGAAGGTTATCTTAGTGCCTATTTGTTCAATTCTTAGTGCTAAATTCATAATCTATAGTTGTAGTTAGAATGATGTTGGTTTTGGATAACTTTATTTGTTCAGTTTGCTGTTTTTGCGCCCATAGGCAAAGTAAAATACTACGCCAATAAGCATCCAGATAAATAGCCTTACCCAGCTTTCTCCCGGTAAGCCTGTCATAAGGAAAACACAAACCCCAATACCCAGTAAAGGAATATAGGGTACTCCGGGAACTTTAAATGGCCTGTGTATCTCCGGGCTTTTGTAGCGTAAAATAATAACGCCCAACGCTACAAGCGAAAAAGCAAATAAAGTACCGATGCTTACCATATGGCCCAGATCTGAAATAGGAACGAAACCTGCCAGTATGCCTACAAAAACTAAAAAGAACAAATTTGTTTTCCACGGTGTTTTAAACTGAGAATGAATTTCGCTGAAAAATGAGGGTAACAGCCCATCTTTAGACATACTGTAAAACACACGCGACTGCCCCATAAGCATTACAAGTATTACAGAAGTATATCCGGCTAAAATGGCAATGATAAGCGCACTGTTTAAAAAGCTGTAACCTGTAACAGCAAAAGCAGTAGCAGCCGGACTGGCATCTCCTTTAAAAGCTGTGTACGGAACAAGCCCTGTCATAACATATGCAAACACAACATAAAGTATTGTGGCTACCAGAAGAGATCCAATAATGCCTATTGGCATGTCCTTTTGTGGGTTTTTAGCTTCCTGGGCTGCGGTAGATACAGCATCAAAACCTATAAAACCAAAGAAGACGACTGCCGCTCCACGAACTACGCCAGACCATCCGAAATGGCCGAATTCGCCTGTGTTCTCAGGTAGGAACGGACTGTAATTTGCCGGATTGATAAAAGACCATCCCAATGCAATGAAAAGTATGATTACACTTATTTTTATAATAACCAATATTGTATTTAAGCCTGAAGATTCTTTAGTTCCTTTAGCCAGAACAAAAGATAAAATAGCGACGATGATAACGGCAGGAAGGTTAATTATACCACCTTCTAAGAGTGTTCCATCGGCAAGCTTCACTGTATCGAAGGGTGAGGCTGTAAGCTCAGGCGGTAAATTGATATGAAATATGGAGAGTAACTTTACCGCGTAACTTGACCAGCTTACGGCAACAGTAGCTGATGCCAGCGCATATTCCAGTACCAGATCCCAGCCTATAATCCACGCCATGAATTCACCCAGTGTTGCATAAGTGTAAGTGTAAGCAGACCCTGCAACCGGAATCATAGATGCATATTCGGCGTAGCAAAGTGCACAAAAAGCACAGGCTACTGCTGCAAGTACAAAAGATAGAATTACAGCAGGTCCTGCATTTTCGGAAGCGACTATTCCCGTAAGGGAAAAAATTCCCGCGCCTACAATAGCACCTATGCCCAAAGCGACAAGGTGAATAGGGCCAAGGCTTCGCTTAAGCGTATTTCCGTTTTGATTTTGCTGCTCTTTAACGAGCTGTTCTATTGGTTTTTTAGAGAACATAATAGTATTCGTTTCAATTATATAGTAGAAGTGACAGATTCTTTCCTGAATTTAGGAAGGCTCAGGTTGTAGCGTACTGCCATTATTCTGATAGTAACAATAACACTGCCCGACAGCCAGAAATTAAGGTTGCGGCTAATATGAAAGTGATGAAGTGTTAAGTAGAGCAGCGCACCGGCAAGGCAGGCTGTTGCATAAATTTCTTTATGAAAAATAATAGGTATTTCATGCGTAAGTATATCCCGTATTACGCCGCCCATAACAGCACTGAACATACCCATAATAGCTGCTGTTTCCGGCCCGGCGCCAAGGCTTAATGCTTTCTCTGTACCAACAATGGTAAAGAGTGCGATACCCAGAGTGTCAAATAGGAATAGTGTTTTACGCAACTTGTGCAAAGTGGTATAAAAAACACTGGCAAGTACGGTTCCGCCTAAAATGGCGTAAATAAAGTAAACGTCCTTTACCCATACAATTGGGTAACATCCTAAAAGTACATCGCGAAGGCTACCACCGCCTATGGCTGTTATGAAGCCAATGAAGGTGACCCCAAACCAGTCCGGGGTCGATTTTCTGTTGGCTGCCAGTGCTCCTGAAATAGCGAAAAAAGCGGTGCCCAGCACTTCGAATAGATATTGTACTTTCATGACCTACCAGCCTTTTAAAGCCCCTCCTTTAAATTGTTCTTCTGCTGCCTTCTCAACTTCTGCCGATTGATAAGCCTTAACAAATTGCTTAATTTTTTCCTGGGTCTTGTTGCTTTCTCTCGACACGATAAGATTCACATAAGGAGAATCGGTATCTTCTACAAATAAGGCGTCACGCGACGGTACAAGGCCTGCCTGTGCCGAAAAGGTATTATTTATTATGGCTATAGTAACTTCCTGGTCGTCCAGTACACGTGGCAATTGGGGAGCTTCCAATTCTACAATTTTAAAGTTTTTCGGATTTGCCGTTATATCGGTAACCTTTGGCAAAAGGCCAATACCCTGTTTAAGGGTTATAAGTCCGTTTTTCTGCAATAACAGTAACGACCTGCCGCCGTTGGTAGGGTCATTAGGAATTGCAATGGTAGATCCGGGCTTTAGCTCGTTTAGTGTTTTAATTTTCTTAGAGTAGGCAGCAATAGGGTATAGGAAGGTTTTGCCTACAACAGCCAAGTTATAACCCCTCTGTTTAGACTGCTCCTGTAAATAAGGTAAATGCTGGAAGGCATTAATATCTATATCGCCCTGATTCAATGCTTCATTAGGTACTACGTAGTCGTTAAACGATACAAGCTCAACTTCCAGTCCGTATTTTTGTTTTGCTACCTTTTGTGCTGCCTTTGCGAGGGCATACTCCGGTCCAGACGATACCCCAACCTTAATGTGGTGGGCATCTTCGTTTTTAGATCCGTTACATCCTGAAAGGACAATCAGTAATGCTATTGCTGTATAAAGTGAGGTTATTTTTCTTTTTGTATTCATGAGTGTCGATTTACTGTTATTAATTTTATCTGTGGTCAAAGTGTCTTGAAAGGCGGTCACCCGCAAACTGAATTATAAATACCAATGCCACAAGTAGTATAAGTACAATATTCATAACGGCAGCATCATATCCTATGTACCCATACTGGTAGCCGATCTGTCCGAGGCCGCCTGCACCTACAGCACCACCCATTGCAGAATAGCCAACAAGGGTAATAAGTGTTATAGCCGCAGCGTTTATAAGTGATGGTAAAGCCTCGGGCAGCAATACTTTAAAAACAATTTGAAGCGGGGTTGCACCGAGTGCCCTTGCAGCTTCTATAAGCCCGCCGGGTAAGCTAAGCAGACTGTTTTCAACCAATCGTGCGATAAATGGCGCAGCACCAATGCTAAGCGGCACGAGGGCAGCACTAACACCAATAGATGTACCTATAAGCCCTCTTGTAAAAGGAATCATCCATACAATAAGAATGATAAAGGGTATTGACCTGAAGATGTTTACTGTTATAGAAAGTATCCTGTTGAAAGCGGGCTGTTCCATTAGTTGGCCTTTTCTGGTAAGGAATAGTAATATGCCTGCAGGCAAACCCAACACGAAACCGAAGAAGCCAGACACGAAGGTCATTACAATGGTTTCCCAAAAACCCAGAGATAACAAAGAGATGGTAGATTCAGACATAGCCAAGTGTATCGGTTTTTATATTGTTTGTTTTAAGGTAATTAATAGCCAATTGCTGTTTGGCAAGGTCTCCGGATAATTCTACAAGCAATATCCCAAATCGTGTTGCGCCTGCGTAGGTAGTCTGTGCGCTAACAATATTTGCATTGATGTTAAAACGCAGTGCCGCCTGTGTTAGTAATGGTTCATCAGTACTTTCGCCTGTAAATTCAAGTTTAAGAAGTGTATTATACCCCTGCACATAATTTGTTTTAAGCTTTTCGGCATAGAAAACAGGCACTTCAACATGAAGCGCAGAGGATATAAATTCGCGTGTAAGCGGTTCTTTCGGGCTGGCAAACACATCGCCCACACTGCCTTGCTCTACCAGTTTTCCGTGGCTTATTACAGCCACACGGTCACAGATCGCCTGTATAACCTCCATTTGATGGGTAATCAATACTATCGTAATGTTCAGTTTCTTATTGATATCCTTTAACAGATTAAGGATTGAGCGGGTAGTAGCAGGGTCTAATGCTGAAGTTGCCTCATCGCACAAAAGCACTTTAGGGTTGTTAGCCAAAGTACGTGCTATTGCTACACGCTGCTTTTGCCCTCCCGATAAATTTGCCGGATATTCGTTGCTTTTTTCCTGTAATCCTACCAATCCAAGCAGTTCTTCTACACGCTGGCGTATAACATCTTTAGATAAGCCTGCAAGTTCCAGAGGAAAAGCTACATTGCCATAAACTGTTCGTGAAGACAACAGGTTAAAATGCTGAAATATCATCCCTATCTGTCTTCTTTGCAATGTAAGCTCTTTGTTAGAAAGCTTTAATAATGGTTTGCCGCCAACTATAATTTCGCCATTGGTGGGGCGTTCTAAAAGGTTAACGCAACGTATGAGCGTGCTTTTTCCTGCACCTGAAGTGCCAATGATGCCAAAGATAATCCCTTCGGGAACATGCAGTGAGACATTGGAAAGAGCGTGTACCTGTCTTCCCGATTTGGAAAAGGTTTTACTCACATTTTTTAATTCAATCATTTCATTTAAAATTTAATAATGCGTTATGTGGCGATACGGATTGGTAATACGGTTTACTATGCGTTCAAAATAGCGCAGGCGTACTTTATTTCTTTTGCTTATGCGGTAACTGGTGATATTAGTTAGCAAAACGCCGCCAAGTATTATTGCAAGACCCCATGATTGGGTTGCAGAAATACTTTCATCTGCAATAAGCCATCCAAAGAGTACAGCCACTACAGGGTTAACGTAAGTATGTGTACTTACCAGTGCGGGAGGCCTTACCGATAAAAGCCAGATAAACGAAAGGTAAGCTGCTATCGACCCAAAAAAGATAAGATAAACCAGTCCGCCCCACGCTTCTGTTGGTATAGACAACAGTTGAAGACTGCCCCATTCGCCGGAGGCAGTTGCTATCAGTAAGCTTAACACACCACCTACAATAAGCTGTTGCCCTACGTTCATGAAGATAGAGTGTGATGAAGCCCTGTTTTTAGAAAATAGCGATCCAACAACCCAAAGCACAGAACTTACAAAAAGTACGGCTATAGCTATAATCCGAAGGCTACCGTTTCCGTTATGCGTGCCACTTATAATACTGTCTTTTACAAACAATAACAATCCACCAATACCTATCAGTAATCCGGTGACAACAAGCGGACTCGAAAAATATTTTTTCCAGTTCTTTTTGTCAAGCAGTATAAACCAAAATGGTTCTGTAGCCATGATAATTGCGGCTTCTGTAGAGGTAATATATTGTTCGCCCCACGCCACAAGACCTACACCGGCGGCCAGAATTAAAAGCCCCGGAATAAAGTTTTTGTACCAGTTGGTTATTGAGTTAGGTTTCTCGCCTTTAGCCCAAAGCCAGGCAAGAATAATAAATCCGGCAATTAAAAAGCGTAACCCCGAAAGCACAAAAGGAGGGAAGCCTTTAAGCCCATAGGTAATGGCAAGGTAAGTGGTTCCCCAAATAATATAAATGCCGGCAAAAGCCAGTATAAGTCGAAATTTAAAATTATTGATAATTGTATTCATGATAAAAATTGGTTTTGAAAATAAAAGCCCCTTTACATGGTTTGTAAAAGGGCTTAGCTAATATTATAATTCTCTATAAACTACGCATAAGACTTCTACAACATCGCCCCTCCGGCATGTAGCAGCACATCATAATAAAATGGGTATTTACAGAACTATTCATAACTTATGTATTTAAAAACTCTTCCAATTTTTTATTAAACTCTTCCGGTTGCTCCATCATAGGAGCGTGTCCACAATGGTTGATGAGGTGTAGGTGTGCATTAGGCAGCAGGAAAAAGAATTCTTCTGCAACACTAATAGGTGTTACAATATCCTGTATACCCCAAATTAAAAGTACCGGCAGAGTTATAGTATATAATGTATCTTTAAGATTCTGGCTACGGGCTGCTTTGGCAGTACGTACTACAGAAAGTGCCTTTTCCCTATCTTGTATTGTAGCATATACATCATCAATAAGAGCGTCAGATATGGCTTCCTGATTGTAGAACACTTCTCTCACTTTATCTGATATAAACTCAAAGTCATTAATGCGCGGAAAAGAAATATCCATAGCGCTTTCATACAATCCTGAGCTTCCTGTTAAAACTAATTTATCAACCTCATTAGGATATTCCAGTGCATAAAGCAGTGTAATGTGTCCTCCAAGCGAGTTACCAATTAATACAGGCTTGGTTATTTTTTTTGTAGTAATATATTCCCTAAGAAATGCAACATAGTGATCCAGATTAGCCTCTTTTGAATTTTTCTTGTAAAGTGGTAATTCAGGAACATATATATTATGGATGGCTTCAAACTTTTGTTTTACCAATTGCCAGTTGCTAAGATTACCAAATAGTCCGTGCAATAGGATAATATCCTTTGCTTTTGCTTTGGGCGGATTTGTAAGTACTACATTTTCCATAATCAGGCGGGTTTGATAATTATGGCACAAATGTAAAGTAATATTTTGTATCAACAAAGTCTATAGGATTAATAGACTATTAAAATTTTGTTATTATCACGATAAAATATTGCAGTGTTATAAATACGGAGATTTATATGAATAGAAAATAATGATGCGGATTGCTTATTTTAAAGCTTCTAACTGTAAAAAGACAGGGATAACTAACTTTCCTTTTTCAGTGAGGTTATACTCTATATGCAAAGGTTTTTGCTTAACGATTATTTTCTCTAAAAGTCCTTCGTCTTCCAGTTCACGTAATGCAACAGATAACGATTGCTTATTAGAACCGGGTATCAAACGTAATAAACCACTAAAGCGTAATGGAGATTCTACAGCTAATTTAAAAATTTCTGCCTTCCATTTACCAGATAGTATTTTTAGAAGCCCTTGAGCGGGACAGGTTTCAGTTTTCTCTGTTAGTTTATCTGTAGTCATAAATTTCTGACTTATTGTAAAGTGTGATTATCTGGTGCATATTTGTACAAATGTAAAAATTATATAAGATCATCATGAAAAAAAGCTACATATCAGAATTGAGTACAGATAAATTAATTAAAAGGAGAGAGTTATTTAAGGGAGTTGTGTTAGGATTTATAATTATCTGGCTCCTGGTTTTCGGAATAGGGGTATATTTATATTTGAACAAATCAGATGGAAAATTATTTTTTATGCTTTTCCCGCTCTCGGGAACGCTATTACCATTGTATGTGTATTTGAATTCATTGAAAGCTGAAATAAAAAGCAGATCTTCAAGATAATCCACTGAGGCTGATTTAACAATCAGCCTTTTTTTATGCTTTTGTGTTACCATCAATTACTCAATAAATAGTCTCGCTATTAGATATGAATATAATAACTACTGTTTGCGGTCAAATACTAAATAAATATTAAAAAACTGGTAATCTCGTACAGATAAAATTAATATTGTAGTAAACAAAGTGCAATTAGTGCAACTGTTATTACTTGTAATACTGCACATTTCTTATGCCCCGGTTTTAAAGTCACCACTATATATAATGTTTATTAAGGCAAATAAAATATATGAACGTAATAAAACGTTCTGATTTTTTGTGGCTTTTTTTGAGAGTACTGAACAATGAAAAATCGATCCAATAATTAAATTTTTTTGAAGACTATGAAAAACACAATTTATCTAACTGCTATTTCAGCAGCTTTCTTTACATTGGCAGGATGTGCAGATGATGACAAATCTACAACAGCACCTGTAGTAACAGGGCCACCCGTAGAATCTAGTGACCCGAATACAAATTACACGCCTGCATTTTCAGGACAAACCCGTGCCAATGGGGCGCAGACTACAACGGCATATGGCTTTGATATTTTAACTACAGCGCTGGCTTCTCCATGGGGAATAACCGGTTTACCCGATGGGCGTCTTTTGGTTACAGAAAAGGGTGGAAGTTTACGTATTGTTACGCAAGCAGGTGTTGTAAGTAATCCGATTACAGGTTTGCCACAGGTAAATGCTGACGGACAGGGCGGGCTTTTAGGAATCTGTCTTGACCCGGATTTTGAATCTAACAGAATGATTTATTGGGTTTTTGCTGAAGCTGTATCCGGTGGTAATGTTACTGCTGTTGCTAAAGGAAGGCTTTCTTCAAACGATTCGGCAATTGAATCGTCTACCGTTATCTATCGTGCAAATCCTGCAAATCCTAGTAACCTGCATTACGGAGGTCGTATTCTTTTTGATAAAACAGGCAACCTTTTAGTAAGTACAGGAGAGCGTTCTGTTTTAGAGACACGACCTTTAGCACAATCGGTTACTTCGGGACTTGGAAAGATTATCAGGATTACAACCAACGGTCAGGCTGCACCTGGAAATCCGTCATTTTCTCAAAGCGGAGCTTTGCCCGAATTATATAGTATAGGTCATAGAAATCCTCAGGGAATTGCATTGCACCCTGTTACAGGAGAATTGTGGCAGAGTGAGCATGGGCCAAGAGGAGGAGATGAGATAAACCGTGTTAAGGCAGGAGCAAACTATGGCTGGCCTACAATAACGTACGGAATAGAATATAGTGGAGAGCCTATCGGAGATGCTATACAGCAGCAAGATGGCTTGGAGCAACCTGTTTATTACTGGGACCCTGTAGTGTCACCAAGTGGTATGACATTTTACAAGGGTAACCGCGTTCCGGAGTGGGAGAACAACCTGTTCATAGGAGCACTTAGCGGGTCGCATATTGTTAGGCTTCTTATTCACGATAACCGTGTAATTGGTGAAGAAAGGCTTCTTGCAGGTGAAAACCAAAGATTTAGAGACGTTACCCAAACTGCTGATGGTGCATTATATGCTATTACAGACCAGGGAAGGCTTTACCGTATTGATAAGGAGTAATAATAGTTTCTTCTACATTACGTATAAATATAAAGGCGGCATTATAAAATGCCGCCTTTCCTATTTTACAAAGCTTCGGTAGTAACAGAAAGCCTCAATATAAATTGATAAGTCAATCCTTATTTTTTAGCTGCTTTTACATCGATACCTATTTCGATATCTTTGCTAATCATCCATTCTGCAGGATCAGTTTCGGAAGTTCCAAATTTGATATCCCAGTCAGCGCGGTTAACTGTAAATTTAGCTTGTATTGTTGCAGTACCATCTAATACAGACACTTTTGCAGGGAAAGAAACATTAAGTGCTTTTCCTTTAAGAGTAAGGTTACCGCTTACAGTTTTGTTCGCTCCTTCAACAGCATCTGCTGCAGGCGCTTCCAAAGCAGCAACTTTAGTAATTTTAAAGTCTGCTGTTGGATTCTTTTCAACATCAAAAAAGTCAGCATTTTTTAGGTGACCTTCCAGGTCAGTATATTTTTTATCTTTTTCTGTTACCGAGGCCGGATCTACTTTAAGAGAGTTCATATCGATCACAAAATCGCCGGCAGTAAGCTCAGTCCCTTCTACTGATACTTCACCCGATTTTATGGCAAGCGTACCCCAGCGTGGTGCAAATCCACCTTTATGGAAAGCTTTCCAGTCTACCTTAGATGTTTCAAGGTTTACAGCATACACTTCTCCTTGTTTTTCAGCCACTTGCTGCTCTTCTCCTGTTGTTGTTTCTCCAGAAGATTTTCCTCCGCAAGCGGTAAGAAATAAAGTAACTGCCGCTAATGTCAATACATTTAGTTTTTTCATTTTTTAAATTTTTGTGTTTATATTTATTATTGGTCCTATTGCTATGGTGTTCCATCGCAACCCAAATATATAACAAATGCAATTATTTTTCTAACTATTGTTGCTCATCGGGAACGAAGTAGGTATCAGCATTTTCCTGATATACTATGTAAACCCTCTTCCACGGATCATCATTTAACAACCTCCATGTATGTCCGGTACCGGTATGGTCTGTAGCCAACAACACATCTCCCGGATATAAGGTAAACGAGGCTCATGTTTTTGTTGTAAACTCGAGAATTCCTGATAGGTTAATTACATATTGCGGCACAGGGTCATTGTGCCAGTCTGAAAACGAATTGGCGGCCGTCTCCTTAAAAACAATATGATCTGCCTTTACAAGTTTTTCTGTGCTTATGCTGCCGCTTTTAAAATGAGAATTACCATCGGCACCTGTGTATAAAAAATAGGCTCGTATCATGCTGAAATATTTTAATTGTTATTATATGATTCATTACTGTCTCTAAGTTATTTCATTAAATGGCATCCGCGTTATATCAATCTGTAGTCAGGCAAAAAGTGTCGTTCAAAAGGGTGTTTACAAAGCCGCACTCCTATAGTTAAGCTAACGAAAGTATAAAGTTTAACTGGGTGTACCCTGCAATTGTTACCTTTATAACAGGTAGAATGATAACCACTAAATTTGTAATGGACTTTGGAGAGGTACCACTAATAACGATATCAAGATGGAAATAAATGAACAGCTTTTCTGGCTATTTATCCTGGCTTTACCCATTGCCTGTGTTGCATGGACTGTAACCCATGAAGAGGTATTTAGAGAGCCTAGAGAATATTGTGTATCAAAAAGTAAAAAATCCGATAGACTCTATAAAAGGAAATTCTTTTATCTTTTTACGTGCGAATATTGCTTTAGTCATTACGTTACCATTTTTTTCTTATTCCTTACCAATTTCAGGTTGCTGTTAGATGATTGGAGAGGATACATTATCTCGGGCTTTGCTTTGGTCTTTGTTGCCAATTTATATATGAGCCTTTTCGCGTTACTCCGTCAGGCTATTAAAAAAGAGAAAACAGAAATAGAGGTACTGACTCAGGAAAAAATTCAAAAGGAGAAGTAAAAAACGCGTGACAGGGGGTATACTCTGATTTACTTCTGCGCATCTTTATTTTAAATGTGAAAGAGAATTAAACTGCTTTGCCGTTAGCTTATTAAGTTTTACATTTAGATGAATTCCTTGCTGTGATCTGGAATAAGGGGCATAGGGATAGAAACTGCCAATCTTCAAAAAAACTTAATGCTTTTTATGGGGAAGATTTATTAACCACAAAGCGTTTTGGCGGTAGTGGTGTTGGTATAACAATTAGCAATAAACTTCTTTAAATGAGTGGAAGCGTATCTTAAATATAGGGAACTTATAAAATCGTGTAGGAAACTTGAAGTAAATTACAATATTTCAAAACCTATTACAAGCCGGTAATTGAATCACTTCATTTTGTAGCAGATCAGTATTATTTTTAAGTAAAATTTAAATAATTAACAGAGACTGCTATCTTTGGAAAATGAAACAGAAATATAATATATATTCTCATATCGTTTTATTATTTGTAATTGCATTACTGCTTTACGCGTGTAAGGACAACAATACAAATATTGAATATGTCGTAAATAGAGATAACATTAATTTTGAATCTATAGCTGCTACAAACGTTTCTGAAGCGAGGAGAATTACAGACCAGATGATCCGTAAGGCAGAATCAACAGAAAACGACTCACTTTTTTTAAAAGGCTATTATTACAGGACACTTCTGGATGTAAATACAGGACTAACCGACAGGGTTATCAAGGATAGTGAACGTGCACTTGAATATTCTGAAAAGCTGAATGACGAATATTACAAGAACAAGATATTTACAATGCTGGGCAAGTACTACGTACTTCAGAGTGAATATACAATTGCACTGAATTATTACCTTAAGGCGCGTGATTATTTTGATAAAAATAATGATTTAGAAAATTTATCTGTCGCTTATAATGGATTAGGAATTCTTTACTTTGAGATGGGGGATTTTGATAATTGCATTGTAAACTTTAATAAAGCTTTTGACATTTATAACAAATCGGGAGACGAGAGAGGTATTGGTGTGTTTTACGGTAATATGGGTAATGTTTACATGATTAAAGAAGATTTTTTAAAGGCCAAAGAGTATCAGGAGAAATCACTTGAAACATTTACAACATTAAAAGATACCGTTAATATTGTCAGCATAATGATCAATATCAGTAATATTGAATCTAATCTTAAAAATTACGATTCTTCTTTTAAAATGCTGGACGAAGCTTTAAGACTTTCTGAAACAATAAAAAATCAACGATTAAAAGAGAGAATATTGCTTAATTATGGCCTTGTTTACTCTGAAACCAATGAGCTGGCTAAAGCAAAAACCTACCTTAACGAACAGATTGAACTTACTAAGACCATTAATTTTCCTAGAGGTGAACTTGATGCGTTAGAAAGATTGGCAGAAATAGCGAAGACAGAGAATAAGTACAAAGAATATGCCGAATACACAAGAAGTTATTACAAGTTAAAAGATAGCGTATACGGCTCTGAAGTAAAGCAAAAAATAGAAGAATTAAAGTGGGCCAATGAATTTGAGAAATCTGAACTGGAAAAAAACCTGCTTAAGAGTAAATACGATATTGAAAAGGAGAGGAGCAATTATCTTACTTTTTCAATTATTCTAACTGCATTTGTGTCTTTGCTTATTATTGGGTTTGTATGGCTATTTTACAGAAATAATAAGAAGAGCTTACAGATTAGTGAGTTCGAAAATGAGAAACTTCAGGAAAACATACTTCGGGAACAAATTAGTCATGAAAAGGAAAAGGCTGAAAACGAATTGCTTAAGCTAAAGTCGGAACAGCAGGAGCTGGAACTTGATACAAAAAACAGGGAAATTACAGCTATTAGTCTTCAACTCATCGCTAAAAACAAGCTTATGTCCGAAAT
Organism: Flavobacterium psychrophilum; assembly: GCA_001708385.1. NCBI lineage: Bacteria > Pseudomonadati > Bacteroidota > Flavobacteriia > Flavobacteriales > Flavobacteriaceae > Flavobacterium > Flavobacterium psychrophilum. The sequence continues at coordinate 4,125,233 of CP012388.1, forward strand.
CTCGGAGATACTGGAAAATAGCAAAAAATCGAAGTCTAATATTGAGGCCGACTTAAAATCGATACTTTTTCAGAATCAGAATCAGGAAAAAGATTGGGAGCAGTTTCGGGACGTTTTCGAAAAGATCCACCCGGGCTTTTTTGAAAAAATAAAATCAGAATATCCTCAACTTTCAACAACCGATGTAAGAATATGTGCTTATGTTAAGATAAGAATGTCGTTGAACGAAGTTGCCAGTCTTTTAAACATTTCGTTGCAAAGTCTCCATACGTCAAGATATAGGATCAGGAAGAAGCTTAATTTGACATCGGATCAAAATCTTGATGATTTTATCTTCGAAATACAGTAACGTTTTAATTATATTCATAACCTTTTAGTTAAATTCAGGGAAACTATATTTAGAGAATTATTTACATAACTATTTCAAAAGTTAAAATTTACTTAATATCTAAATTCGATAGTCTTGTATTCCGAATACAACCATTTAATAACATTGTTCATTTGTGTTAGTTGTTATGTTTGATATATGTGTTTGATTATCAGTGTTCTGTTTTTAAATTTATTTTTATCTGTACAGTATTTGTCTAGGAGTATAAAAACCGTTTTTCTCATATAAAATTTACTTTTGAGTTTCTATTACTACTTAAAAACTAAATATTAATTAACTATGAGAAAAATTACATTACTACTGCTGGTAGTGTTTATTTTTACCTTTGGAACATCCTACGGTCAATGGACTCAAAACTTTGAAAATGGGATACCTTCAAACTGGGAGAAATTTACATTGCTAAACGGGGCACCGGGTACAGTACCGGAATGGGGTAACTCAACAGGAACAACCTGCCAGGGTACAACCGGAGCTTATGTATCAAATGCGCTTATTGGCGTAGGGAATACATTACAGGCGTGGTTGGTAACTCCACAAATTTCGATACCTGCAAATGCAGATTTATCATTTTTGGCGTTGCAGACTTACCCTGCTCAAAACGGAAGTATTTATCAGCTATGGGCTTCAACAACTTCTCAGACTGATACTTCTACGTTTACTTTGGTTAAATCGTGGACAGAAAATGAAATGAATCCAGGAAATCAGATTGCCTGTTATAAGCAGACAGTAGATTTAGCTGCCTTTGCTAATCAGAATGTTTATCTGGCTTTTGTAAAAAGAGACACTCAATACGGTAATGCAATTCAGGGTGAAAGATTTACACTTGATGACATTAGGATTATTGCAAGATGTTTGCCGGCAACGTCATCAATCGGTGTTGCAACGGGAGCTACAACTGCAAATATTACCATAAACGGAACGCCGTCTGGCACTTGGGATATTAATCTTATTCCAGGAAGCACTACTGCTCCAAATACTGGTGTTATAACACATACAGGAACTGCTTCACCAATAGCCGTTACAGATTTACTACCTTCAACTCCTTACACATATTACGTAAGGGCAAATTGTGGTGCTACACAGAGTAACTGGATAGGCCCTTATAACTTTACAACATTTCAGGCGGCTGCTTCATTACCATTCTCTGATAATTTTGAATCTACAAATGTAGGATGGTCAATGAGTACAGGTACGCAGCTTAACAAATGGTTTGTTGGCAATGCGGCAAATAACGGTGCTTCAAAATCACTTTACGTGAGCAACAATAATGGGGCTGCCAATGCGTACACAATAACACAATCATCTATAGTGCACGCATATAGAGACTTAACTATTCCTGCGGGAAGTACTAATATTGGTATTTCATTCGATTGGAAAGGTTTAGGCGATGGTAACGGTAACGATTATTTTTATGTCTGGGCAGTACCGGCTACTTTTAATCCGGTAGCGGGTACAGGTATAAATGCTGCAACAGACAGGATACGAATTGCTGATAAATTCTATAATTCAGCTAATTATCAGCCGTATGCTTATATGCTAAACGCAACCCAGTTTGCCGGTCAAACAATGCGTTTAGTATTTGAATGGAGAAATGATGCATTAAACGGTGTACAGCCACCTGCATCTATAGACAATGTATCGGTAAATGTTATAAATTGTAATGTTCCTTCAAGCATTACATATGCAGGTATCACAACTAACGGCGGTACTATTAACTGGCAGGAAACAGGCACTGCTACAGAATGGAATATTCTTATTCAGCCTTGGGGAACTCCTTTCCCGGCAAGTACAGTTCCCGGTATAACAACTACGCAACCTACATATACTGCAACTAACCTTAATTCAACGTCGGCTTACGATGTATATGTAAGATCGGTTTGTTCGTCTACGAACAAAAGTTTTTGGGTAAAAGCTGCAACCAGGTTAATTACGGCGTGTGGTACTATACTGCCTCCTTTTACGGAAACATTTAACTCTACATCTCCAAGTAAATCGTGCTGGAAAGTAGTTGATGCAAATGGAGATAACCTTACATGGAATCTTAATACAACATATCTTCCATATGAAGGAGACCAATTGGCTTCGCTTGCCAGATATTGGAATTCTACAAGTAATAATGACTGGTTAATCAGCCCGGCTATACAACTAAACGGTAACCAAAGGGTAAAATTCCGTTATAGAGTGGTTTCTGCATCTTATACTACAGAGCTGGAAGTAAAATTATCTACTACAGGTAATAATGTAGCAGACTTTACCAATGTATTAATGCCTCAACAGATCATTAATAACACAGTATACGACCAGAAAATCATATATCTTAATAACTATACAGGTGTTGCGTATATAGCGTTACATGTTCCAAATGTAACTAATAATAGCTGGACACTTTGGATTGACGAATTTGTTGTTGAAGATATACCCGGTTGTGCAGCTCCGACGGCACTTACTGCATCTAACACAAGCAATACAAGTGGCACCTTATCCTGGAATGCAGGATATCAGGAAACACAATGGGAGGTTAAAGTACAACCTGCTAACACAGGCGTACCTACAACAGACGGTACATTAGTTTCTTCATCTACATATAATGCTGCAAACTTAAATCCGGCAACACTTTACGAATACTATGTAAGAGCATATTGTTCTTCAACAAGTAAAAGTGAATGGGTGGGTCCATTTGTATTTAATACAACAGTTTGTCCTGTTGAAAACAGATGTGATTACAAGTTTACCATCAGGGCTACTTCCGGTAATGGAACATTCTCTAAACTAAATGTATATCAAAATGGTATATTAGTAGGTACAATAAATGCAGGATCAGGATTGTTAAATTCAGGTAATGTTGCTATGTGTCCCGGTATTCCATTTACATTAAACTGGGATTACAATAGCTGGAGTGATTATGTAGCTGAAGTTACCGTTTTAGATTCTTACGATGAGATTGTTTACAGTTATGTAAAAGGTGTAACTCCGGTTATACTGCCTATTACAGTCCCTGTATTCTCCGGTACGGCAACATGTACACCCGTTGCTTGTCCTAAGCCTCAAAATGTAATAACTACAGGTAATACGCCAAACGCTATAACAATAGACTGGACAGAAGCAGGATCAGCTACATCATGGGAAGTTTTTGCTGTGTCTACAGGAGAAGCTGCACCAACGGCTGATAGCGAAGGGGAAGTTGTAACAGCTCACCCTTATACATTGGCTAACCTTACACCGGGCAGAAGATATTCTTTCTATGTAAGAGCTATTTGTAGTGAAACAAGTAAAAGCTCTTGGACTTTAGAGAAAGTATTCTATAGTAAAATTACTAATGATGAGTGTAGTACAGCGTACGTATTACCTGTTAGTACAACAGGTTATTGTGATACTCCATACAGGGCAACATTATTAGGTGCTACTGCATCGGCACAAGCCAATGTATGTGGAATAGCTGCCTATGCTAATGACGACGTTTGGTTTGAATTTACAGCTTCATCTGCATCTCACATACTTTATATTAATAACAGGGCGGGTTCTGCTACGACCACTCTTAACCTAAGTAAAGTATTATACAGTGGCAGTTGTGATAACCTAACTCAGGTTCAGTGTATTCAGGGTAATAATGTACAATATAATACTACATTTTTTATCACAGGAAATAATATTAATAACAACGATGTGTTACTAAATAACCTTACAGTAGGTACTACTTACAAACTAAGGATATTCTCTAACTATGCTGCAGCTAACGATACACGTTTTGATATTTGTATTGCTACTCCTGCAACACCTATTACTATAGACCAGACAACGTATACTGAAGAGCAGCTAATAAGTGACGTGCTTGTAAATGAGAACTGTGCACAGGTTTCTAACCTTAACTATTCTACAGGTACAAATTATGGTGCTGCTCATAATGGTATCGGTTATTTTGATGCTAATGGATCTGATTTCCCTTTCCAGAATGGTATCATACTTTCAACAGGTAAGGCAGGGACTGCGGTAGGGCCAAAAACAACTATTCAGTCAAACAGTTACCAACAAACAGTATCACCGTATAGCATTTTGTGGCTGGGTGATCAGGATCTATACAATTATGTATCTGCTTCTGGTACGATTCCCGGGCTTGTAAATTTCTACAACGCTACATCTATAGAGTTCGACTTTATGGCTTATGGTACAGAGATGTCGTTCGACTTCCTGTTTGCTTCAGAAGATTACGGACTATTCCAGTGTAACTATGGTGACGCATTTGCATTTTTTTTAACAGACGAAGACGGAAACACTGTAAACCTTGCTACATTACCGGATACAACATTACCTGTATCTGTTAGTACAACAAGAGATAACAAGATGAACTACGATGTTAACGGTAGTAACTGTACTGCTGGTAACCCTGAATTTTTTGACAAGCTTTACGATGGCTACAAAGGTGTATCAAGATATGCTGCATCAGATAACTTTATGGGTCACACTGTACCACTAAAAGTAAAGTCTGCTGTTGTTCCGGGTGCTACTTACCGTATTAAAATGGTAATTGCCGAAACAAATGATGGAAACTATGATTCTGCTATTTTCCTTGACGGAAACAGTTTTGACGTAGGACGTATTAATTTTGGTGATGATTTACTTGTAAGCACAAATACTGCGGTATGCTATGGTGCACAAAAAGTGCTGGATACCAAACTAAGCAATACATACTTTAACTTCGTTTGGAGTAAAGATGACGTTGTAATTGACGGAGCTACAGCTGCAACCTATACAGTAACGGAGGCTGGAACTTATAAAGTTTCTGCTACAGTTATAACATCAGGATGTACAACGAGCGATGAGATTGTAATTGAGTTCAACGAAAACATTGCAACCACAGTAAATGCTCCGGCTGACCTGACTCTATGTTCTTCTACAACCGAAGCATCATTCAATCTTAGCCTTAACACAACAACAATACTTGAAGATGTTGCAAATGCTGCAGATTTTGCTGTTAGCTATTTTGAAACTGAAGCTTTAGCGCAAACAGGTGATGCTGCCGATGCTATTGCCGATACAGCTGCTTATATAGCTGCAAACGACAACACAGTATATGTACGTGTTGAAAATACTGTAACAGGATGTTTCATTATAGATTCATTTAAAACAATTGTAACACCTAATAGCGCTGCGGTACTTGAATTCTCGTATGCTGACGATATTTGTGCTATAGCTACACAAAATCCTGCACCGGTTAAAGCCACAGGTTTTGCTGAAGGTGGTACATACAGCATTACAGATACAAATATTACGATAGACGCTGCAACAGGTATTATCGACCTTACAGCTACACAGCCGGGTACGTATGAAATCACATATACGCTAGCCGATGCTAATTGTCTAACAGGTGGTGCCTATGAGGCAACAGTAATAATAAATGCAACGGCACAGCCTGCTATAACTTTTAGCTATGCTGATACTTGTGTACTGGCAGCTAATGCTACGCCAGTACTTCCAACAGAATTTATAACAGGTGGTGCATATTCTTCTGCAACACTAACTGTTGATGCACAAACAGGAGAAATAGATTTAAGTACTGCAACTGTAGGCGCTCACGATATTAGTTATGAAGTGATTGCTGACGCTGCGAATTGTACAGCTGCTGCAACATATACGGCTACGATAAATCTAACAGCTCCAACACAGCCGGCTATAACGTTCAGTTACGCTGATACCTGCGTACTGGCTTCTAATGCTACGCCAGTACTTCCAACAGGATTTGTAACAGGTGGTACATATTCTTCTTCAACATTAACTGTTGATGCACAAACAGGAGAAATAGATTTAAGTACTGCAACTGCAGGTACTCATGATATTACTTACGAAGTGGTTGCTGATGCATCTAATTGTACAGCTGCGGATAGCTATACTGCAACAATTACAATTACAGAATCTATAGTTCCTGTAACATCATTTACGTATGAAATGGCATATTGTATGGGTGCAGGTGTTGTAACTCCTGAATTAGCATCGGGCTTTACTAGCGGAGGTGTATTTAGTTCAGATAATCAGAATCTTGTAATTAACAATGCTGATGGTTCTATCGATGTTTCAGCCAGTCAGCCGGGTACTTATGTTATCACATATACATACACAGCTCAGCAGGATTGCGAACAAAATGCAAGCAGTGTGTTCACAGTTACACTTCAGGATGGTTTAGAGGCAAACATTAAGGATACTTGCCTGGGTAATGCACTATGGCTTGAAGCTGTACCTACAAATAATTCTTACGATGCTTCTTCAGCTACTTATGTTTGGAAGAACGCACAGGGAGCAACAGTTGGTAACGATAGTGCTTTGTTTAACGTAGCAGAATACTACAATGCTAATCCTAATACTACATTCCCGGCTGTGTTTACAGTAACGATAACATCTGGAGAATGTTCGGTTTCAAAAGACTATGAAGTATTTAATGTGCTTTGTGAAGTTCAGAGAGGTATTTCGCCTAACGGAGATGGTAAAAACGATAATCTTGACCTTAGAGGTATGAACGTTGATAAAATAACAATTTTCAACAGATACGGAACCAAGGTGTATGAGCAGCGTAACTACACTAACCAATGGGGCGGACAAAGTAATTCAGGTTCAGATCTTACAACAGGTACTTACTTCTATATTTTAGAATTAAATAATGCTGAAAGTAAGACAGGATGGATTTACATTAATAGAGAAGAATAGGTGATTAATTAAAAGTGGTAGAGGAGTAAGGCAGCTGAAAAATGGGCTATTTGTAAGCTGCCTGAACCTTTACTTGTAGTCTTGAAAAAGGTCATATAATTTTTATTGAGTGAGGCTGGTAAATCGGCCTCACTTTTATAGTTATTACAAAGAATTAAATTTTATAGAATAGTAAGCGATTTTATCGAAGCTTACGGGTAGGGAGGGTCCTTTCTGTCTTGTTTTATAGTAATCGGAAAATATGTAAACGATAGTTTACTATTTGGCCATTTATAATGATACTTTTGCCGGTTTAATTGAATTGAAATTGATGACAAAAAATATGCTGATGAAAAAGGAATTTATGTTTTTCTTAATGTTGGTACTATTCTCCTCAGGGTATAGTATCGCACAGGTTGGCTGTGCTGAAATCCCACCGAATTTGGTGCAGGTATTACCTTCGGATTTCGAAAACAATATTTATACAATTGACTTTTCACGGAGTATATCTCTTACAGCTGATGCTGATGCTACAGGAATAGATCCAAATAATATAATTTACCAGTGGGATTTTGGTAATGGAGCAGTTTTATTTGGTAAAACTATAAATTACAGTTTTGTACAGGAAGGATTGGTAACCCTTACATTATCTACTATTTATCAGGGATGCACAACTTCCAGAACATTTACCTTTAATGTACAAAAGGGAAATCCTTTTTCTTTATATACACAGTACAATGGCAGATATGACTATCTTGCTATTGGAAATACTTTAAACCTCCAGGAAAATGCAGGTATACTGGAAAGTGATGAATGTGGAATTCTAACAGAGTCATCTGCTGCGCTAAGCCTTCAACCTGGACAAACTATTGTTGCTGCTTATTTATACTGGGCGGGGTCTGGTTTAGGAGATTTTAATGTAAAGCTAAACAACATAGATGTTGCTGCTCAGAGAACATTTTATTCTACTATAACTACCACTGCTAATAATCATAAATCGTCTTTTGGAGCTTTTGCAGATGTAACCAATATTGTTACCAATAGTGGTACATATACATTATCTGACCTGGATATTACAGCTACCCTTGCAAACGATCTTGATTATTGTTATTCAGCCATTAACTTTGGCGGATGGTCTGTAATAGTTATTTATAATGACAACACTTTACCTTATAATCAGGTGGGCGTATATGATGGTTTTAAAACTGTTGATGCGCAAAATCCATTGCTGAATATTTATTTGGATAATCTTAATGTTATAAGTAATGTTGGTGCAAAAATAGGATTTTTGGCATGGGAAGGAGATGCAGGAATTGCGGTTAATGAAACTGTAAAGGTTAACGGATTTACGCTTAGTAATCCGCCTCTTAATCCGGCGAATAATGCCTTCAACGGAACCAACAGCTTTACAGGAGCATCAGATTTGTGGAATATGGATATTGATTTTTATGATATTCAGAATTATATAAATATTGGTGATACAGATTTAGATGTGTCGCTCACAACAGGACAGGATGGTGTAATTGTAAATAATATTGTTACCGTAGTAAACAGCGAATTACCCGATGCAAGTATAGAAATGATTTTTCATACCGGTAATGAAATTTGTGGTAATCGCGATTTACAATTGGTATATATTGCTAAAAATTATAACAGTACAGATGTTCTTCCTGCAAATACCCCTATTGCAATTTATGCTGATGATATTTTAATAGGTACTACAGCTACTACGGTAAATATTCCAATTGAAGGGTCGGAAACAGGAAATTTAACGGTTACACTACCGGCTGAAGTGCCTGATACCTTTACGTTGACTTTTGTAATAGACGATAATGGTACAGGAACAGGTATTGTGAGGGAAACAGATGAAACGAATAATGATTATACCGAGGAGATTACGTTAAGAGTCGGTATTGAGCCTCAAACAATAGAAGAATCTTTATTTACTTGTGCTTCCGGAACTACAGGAACTTTTGATCTTACTCAGGCAACTACGGCTGTAGTTGATTATGAGTTTGATTTTTACAGGACACCGGAAGAGGCGGCAACTGAAACTAATGTAATAACAGATTTTACAAATTTTGTTTCGGATAATGCAACTGTGTACGTGAGGATATACGATCCGTTTGCTCCCACTTGTTTTAGCATAGAGTCGTTTACGGTTGCTATTGTCAATTGTCAGCCCAATAAGCCTGATGACGTAGTTGTTTGTGCCGAAACAGGACAAACATCCAGACAGTTCAACTTAAATGATTTTAACACTGAAATTTTAAATGGTAATGATGCAGATTCTAATCGTATAACTTTTCATAATACTTTACTGGGAGCTCAGGATAGTAATGATTTAATCGCAGGTCCGGAAGCGTTTATAGTTAATGCAGGAAACCAAGTTACGGTATTTATCCGTATGGAAAATGTTCAAAACCCAGCATTGTTTGGTACTGCCAGTTTTACAATTACGGTTACTACTCCGCCTACTGTCATAGAGCCTACCGCATTAGAAGCGTGTGAGGCTGACAATGCAGGTTTTGCCACTTTTGATCTGACCCAAAGAAATGCTGAAGTGCTAAACGGTCAGTCGGGATTAACCATTACCTGGTACCCAACACTGAGTGATGCACAGCTAAATGTAAATGCCATCCCGGACCCATCGAGCCATTACGATGATTCAGGTATTGTGTATGCAGGTGTAGTACAGGAAGGCACCACAACAGGCTGCCGCAGCATAGTACCGCTGACACTGATAGTACATCCACGCCCGGCAGTGCCGGTTGTAAGCCAGCTTACCCTGTGTGATGACAACAATTCACCGGACGGTATAGAAGAATTTGACTTAACCTTGAATGACGATGCCGCAAGGGGAGGGGATGCGAGCCTTACGGTTCAGTATTACCTTACCCAGGCAGATGCACAAAATAACCTAACGCCTATTACAGGCCCGGAAGCATATAATAACATTAATCCCAACCAGCAGACTATTTGGGTCGCAGTATCCAACGGTTTTGGCTGCCGCAGTGTATCATCATTTACCATTTTAGTAAACCCGTTACCGGTATTAAGCACCGACCCTGCAGACTTTATTGCCACCGAGTGTGAAGAACTGCCTGGCGAGGCTGATTTTGACCTTGACCAAATTGCAACAGCTATAACTGCAGGCTCCGCGAGCTATGTGGTGTATTTCTACCAGACAGAAGCCCAGGCACTGGCTGGGGGTGCTGATTTTGAACCGGGCCCCACCTACCTTTCGGGCGATGCCGATATCTGGGCCAGGGTAATTAACCCTACCACGAACTGCGTAAGGGTAGCCCGTGTGGAACTAAACGTAATCCCTGCCCCTATTGCCACCACCCCTGCACCTATTGCAGAATGTGATGACAACAACGACGGCTTTGCAAGGTTTAACCTTACACCAGCCATGCAGGCTATTGAGGCCGCTATCCCCGATGTAACGGTAAGCGCCTTTGAGACCCAGAGCGATGCTGACCTAAATGTAAATGTAATACCGTCACCCGAGGCCTATGACAATATCGTAGCAGGTACCCAGACCCTGTACCTAAGGGTACAGTCGGACCTTACGGACTGCTATGATACGGTAACCCTTGTGCTGATTGTAAACCCAAGGCCTGATGCCCACAGCCCGGCGCAGCCTTATGCGCTGTGTGATGACGGTACCAGCGATACTGATGGCATAGCCCATTTTAACCTGAACAGCCAGAGTGCTGAGATACTTGCAGGCTTAGACCCTGCGCAGTACACAGTAGACTATTACACCGACGCTGCAGCTACACCTGCCAGCCTTATCGGTACACCGGGCAACTACCCATCGGCAACAGCTACGGTGTATGCCAAAGTAACCAATACAGCCACAGGCTGTTTCTATATCGTAGCGGTACGCCTTGTGGTGAATGCCCTTCCGGTGCTTATTACCAATGAGTACAGCTACTCGCTGTGTGATACCACACTGCCGGCCAACAAAGAGACCTTTGACCTTACCACTACCATCGATAAATTCATCACCGATGAAAACCTAAACGGTGTAGCGGTAACCTTCCATACCACCCTTGCCGATGCGCAAGGGGGCACCAATGCCCTTACCGACGCCCAGGCACAGGCGTATGAGAACACTTCACAGGTACAGAGCCTTTATGTGCGCTTTACGGTAACCACTACAGGCTGCTTCAGGCTTGGCTACCTTGATATCAGGGTAGAGCCGCAGCCGGTACTTACCCTTCCCTCACAGGATGAGCTAACGGTATGTGATACCGATGGCAACGGTATCGGTGAGTTTAACCTTGAAGCCTTAAAAGAAACCCTTGCCAATGGTGATACAAGCCTTGTGATCACCTTCCACCTAACGGCGGAGGAAGCACTATCGGGGGCCAACCCGATCGGTAATACGACCGACTACAGGAATGACCACCCGGGCACACAAACCCTTTGGGTAAGGGCAGTGAGCAGTACTACAGGCTGCTTTAACACCACGCCATTCCCGGTTACCCTTATAGTAACCCCTGCACCGCAGGCACCAAAGCTACAGGATATCACCCTTTGTGATGATACCGACAACAATGGGCAGGACGGGGCGCTAAGGACAGACCTTACAGTATATGAAACACAGATAAAAGAAGCAGTAGCCCCTGTGGAAGTAACAATCACCTATTACCTTTCCAAGGCTGATGCTGATGCGGGTAGTAACGGTATTGCCAGCCCTGCAAGGCACATTGCCAGGGATGGGCAGGTGATCTGGGTAAGGGTAGAGAATACCGCAGGCTGCTATAGCCTTACGAGCTTTACCATCCATATCAACAAGCCACACCAGTTGGTAACCCCAACACCCCTTGCCGTATGTAACGAGGCACTGCCAAATGACGGTATTGCAGAATTTGACCTTACACAAAAAGACGATGAGATACTGGGCCCTGATGGGGTAGGCATGGACTACGTTGTAGACTACTTTACCACCGACCCAAAAACAGACAGCACCGCCGTGGCAATCGCTGACCCTAAGGCGTATGTAAATACAGACAGCAATGGAGCAGCCCAAAACCCAAGAACGATCTGGGTAAGGGTAACCACCACCCAAGGGTGTGTTAGCTATACCACCCTAACCATAAGGGTGCTTCCGCTACCTGTACCCAACTTTAACCCAGCCCCACTTGAGGTATGCGACCAGGATACTACAGAGGTAGGCAGTGAGCCCTTTGACCTGACCCTTGCACAGGATGATATCCGCAACAACGGTACTAACTACCTGTTCAGCTATTATACCACAGAAGAGGATGCCCAGGCAGGCACCAATGCGATACCTGACCCAACCAGCCACAACAGTGCCAGTGGCAGTGTATGGGTAAGGGTTGAGGCCAATACCAATAACCCATCTGATTTGAGGTGCTTCCAGATAGTGGAGCTTGAACTAATAGTGAACCCACTGCCACCGATAGCCGACCTTGCCGACTATGGTATCTGTAACGACACCCCTGCATCCCCGACAGCCTTTAACCTGAAGGAGTATGTAGAGACAGCCCTTGGCGGTAATACAGGTACCATTTACACTATAGGCTACTTTAGCGATGCAGCCCTTACCACACGTGCCACGCCAATAACAGGGTATGTAGTAACAGGCAGTGCAACGGTATACATAGAAGTAGTGAACAACGACACAGGGTGCAGGATCGTAAAAGAGCTTGAGCTTATCGTAGAGCAGCAGGCAGTAGCCAACCCTGTGGCAGACCCTGCGGCGGTATGTGATACCGACGACCAGAATGACGGCAGGGCCTCAGGATGGGATTTAACCCTACTTGCACCTGAAGTACTTGGCGCTCAGGACCCGGCTGTGTTCCTTGTAAGCTATTACGATATTGACCCGTCTACAGTACCTGCACCGCAACCGATACAAGACCCTGAAAACTATACCAACCAGACTCCGGAGAGCCAGGTGATCTGGATCGTAGTAACCAACAGCGATACGGTACAGGACACTCCATGCAGTGCCACCACTACGGTAACCCTAAGGGTAGAGCGCAGGGCAGAGCCTGTTATCACCACAGCAGATGGCAGCGATACAGTATGTATCGAATGGGGGGCAAGCGAAGGCGAGCTGGAACTTAACAGTGGTGTAGTACCAAACGGGCACACCTATCTTTGGTACAAAGACGGGGTACTGCTAACCGATAGTGATGACTCAGGAAGCTACATCGCCAAAACAGGCGGCGTATACACCGTAGTAGTAACGGGCCCTGCGCCACTGGAATGTGTGTCGGATGAATCGGCAGGCTTTACGGTAATCGAATCAGGGCAGGCATCAGCAATAGGCCAGGGGTACTATGTAACCAACTACTTTAGCGATAACCAGACCATAACGGTAACCATAGAAGGAAACGGGGAGTACACCTACCAGCTGGATAACGGCCCAAGGCAGGAATCTCCGGTATTCACCAATGTATCCCCGGGCTACCACACGGTTACGGTATGGGATGAGAAAACAGATTTTCCATGCCAGGAGCTGGTCTTAAATGGAGTAAGCATTGTAGACTACCCTAACTTCTTTACCCCTAACGGTGATGGTTTCCATGACACGTGGAACATCATAGGCTTAAGCGGTACAGGATCGGTGATCTATATCTTTGACCGCTACGGCAAGCTTATCAAACAGATAAGCCCGGACCTTGAGAGCAGCGGATGGGACGGAACACTAAACGGTACCCCGGTACCGGCAACGGACTACTGGTTCACCGTTACCTACCCTGAGTTTGATGGCACCACAACGGCAACCAAAGAATTTAAATCGCATTTCTCACTGAAGAGATAAACAAATAGAAAACCATAATAACTAAGAACCCCGGACAGCGAAAGCTGCCCGGGGTTTGTTTTTATTAGTAATGTAAAAGTTAAAACGTCAGAAAAAAAGTTTAAGAAAGTGTTACAGTTTGTGCCTAGCCCTGATAGAGGCGGCATCCTGCCCGGCAAGGCCAAAGGGCAGATACAGCCGATAGCAGGAAATAGCTTTAAATAAATGCGCTTAGTTGGACTTCTTAATACTACTCTAAATAGTCAGGAGATATCGTTTTTCGTGTAGTAAAGTTTATATGTAGTGATTAACCTATCATTAACTCTGTATTAACCGGGTAAATGAATTTTACTTGCAACATTTGCAGCTTAAACACATTAAATTTATAAGTATGAAAACAGGTCTTTTTATTGCAATGTTACTTTTATTTAGCCTATTTGGTTTTGCTCAGGCGAGACCTGTATCAACAATTCCGTTTGTGTTAGAGAATAACACAGTTTATGTGTATTGTAAAATTAATAGTACCGACAGTTTAAAATTCTTGTTTGATACCGGTGCTGACGGATCTGTTATTAATAAAGACTCTAAGCGTATGTTTAATCTTAAAATAGATGGTAAATCATTAAACAGGGGCTCTAATGGTACGAATGAAGTAGAGGTGGCTATTGATAACACCATTAGGTTTGGAGATATTGAAAGAACTAAAATCAGTTTTACATTAATATCTTTCGGAACAGATAGTTTTGATGGGATTATTGGAACTGATTTGATGAAAGGGTATATTGTAGAGCTTGACTATAATAAAAATGAACTAAAGTTTTATAAGGATAATGATCCGGAAATGACATATTCCGGATATGAAAAAACAAAACTCCATCTTATAGATAATTATCCTGCCGTAGAAAGTAAAATGATTGTAGATGGTGTAGAGTATAAAGGCCTGTTTGGTATCGATAGCGGGGCAGACGATATTCTGACTATTGCTGCGCCATTTTCTAAAAGGCACAAATTGAATGAAAAAATGAAAAATATAGGATCGGCAACTGCTCAGGGATCTGATGGGTCTGTTTATGAAATGCCTGTAGTTTTGTGTTCGATCATGAACTTTAGCAATAAATTTTTGTATAACCTTCCTGTATTACTTTCCAGTTCTACAGAAGGAATTGATGCATCAGATAAAATGGCCGGTTTTCTTGGTAACAAATTTCTAAAACGATTCAATACCATATTAGATTTTAAAAATAGATATGTGTATTTCAAATTAAATAAAAACCTATATTCTGAAGTTTATCAATAATTTATGTAAGAAAAATAATAATTGTACACTGCAGGTTTATATAATATTGTAAATTAGTAGTATCGGCAATTGGTTCACTACCAAAAATAAACAAGGGTGCACTACCGTCTAACTAATTGTATAATAAAGTAGCAACAAATGAAAAAGAAATTAAGACTTGCAATAGTGTGTACCGTGCTTCAATGTGTGATATCTTTCTTTACCAGCAGGTATCCTTTCTTTTACCAGGGGGCAGACTGGTTTATAACTGCGACGGGCGATATACTTTTCCTGATACGACTATTATGTTCTTTAGGTACTTTACCTTTTTTTATCGCGCTTTATAAAAGTAATGACTTTATAAATATAATAGATAAGGATGTTGCTACAAGTCAGGACAATCCGAAGGACGAATCCTGGTTTAAGCATCTGTTAATCAGGGTGGCAATTTTACTCGTGGCCTATTTGTTTTTGTATACCATATCACTATTAGACAATAGTCTTGGAGCGGGCTATATTGTAGCTTACGGACTCTTAATGATTTTAGGTGCCTCAACTGTTATTCTCAGTATTGAAGCTGTTATTTTGTTTCGGAAGAAGCTTTTCTTTAAGAGCTATGGAAATATGTTTATTTTAGGTGTTTCCTTATGGATCTTGTTAGGCCTTTTGTAAACAAATATTTTCTGATGAAATGTTTTAGATGCACTCGGTTATGAGTCGTAACTTTGTTATTGTAACAATTAAAGCTATCTATGAAAAAAATAGGATTTTTATCGTTTGGGCATTGGTCCGATCATCCTTCCTATCAAACCCGTACAGCGGGCGATACGCTGCTTCAGTCTATCGATTTGGCTGTTGCTGCAGAAGAGATTGGTTTGGACGGCGCATATTTTCGTGTACATCATTTTGCGCGGCAGCTGGCATCGCCTTTTCCTTTGCTTTCAGCTATAGGTGCTAAAACGCAAAAGATAGAGATTGGAACAGGAGTGATTGATATGCGGTATGAGAACCCTCTGTACATGGTTGAAGATGCCGGCGCTGCCGACCTGATTTCCGGAGGGCGTTTACAACTAGGAATAAGCAGAGGATCGCCAGAGCAGGTAATCGATGGCTACCGCCACTTTGGTTATGTGCCTGCAGATGGCGAAACAGATGCAAATATGGGACGCAAAAAGGCTCTGGAGTTTTTGGATAGGCTGAAAGGTGAAGGATTTGCACAACCAAACCCAAACCCCATGTTTCCAAACCCACCGGGTTTATTACGTCTTGAGCCGCATTCTGAAGGTTTGAGAAATCGTATATGGTGGGGAGCAGCATCTAATGCTACTGCCATATGGGCGGCTGAGAATGGGATGCACCTGCAAAGCTCTACCTTGAAATATGACGAAAATGGCAAGCCTTTCCACATTCAACAGGCGGAACAGATAAGGTTATATAAAGAAGCCTGGAAAAAGGCCGGACATCTGCACGAACCAAGGGTATCGGTAAGCCGCTCTATCTTTGCATTAGTTACCGATCAGGATAGGTATTATTTTGGACAGCAGGGAAGAGGATCAGATAGTTTTGGTTATATTGAAAGTGATCAAAGAGCAATATTCGGCAAGAGTTACGCAGCCGAACCAGATAAACTTATTGCAGAACTGGATCAGGATGAAGCTGTTAAAGAAGCGGATACCGTGCTGCTGACTATACCTAATACTTTGGGTGTTAACTATAATATACATGTGTTGTCGGCTATTTTAGAACATATTGCCCCGGCACTGGGTTGGCGATAAACTTTTTGAAAACATTAGAAATGAAAAACCCTTAAACTCTTTGATTATAAAGTGTTTAAGGGTTTTTTAGTGTGGAATCGCCCGAATCGAACCGAGAAATCGTATATAGTGGGGAGCAGCATCTAATGCTACTGCCATATGGGCGGCTGAGAATGGGATGCACCTGCAAAGCTCTACCTTGAAATATGACGAAAATGGCAAGCCTTTCCACATTCAACAGGCGGAACAGATAAGGTTATATAAAGAAGCCTGGAAAAAGGCCGGACATCTGCACGAACCAAGGGTATCGGTAAGCCGCTCTATCTTTGCATTAGTTACCGATCAGGATAGGTATTATTTTGGACAGCAGGGAAGAGGATCAGATAGTTTTGGTTATATTGAAAGTGATCAAAGAGCAATATTCGGCAAGAGTTACGCAGCCGAACCAGATAAACTTATTGCAGAACTGGATCAGGATGAAGCTGTTAAAGAAGCGGATACCGTGCTGCTGACTATACCTAATACTTTGGGTGTTAACTATAATATACATGTGTTGTCGGCTATTTTAGAACATATTGCCCCGGCACTGGGTTGGCGATAAACTTTTTGAAAACATTAGAAATGAAAAACCCTTAAACTCTTTGATTATAAAGTGTTTAAGGGTTTTTTAGTGTGGAATCGCCCGAATCGAAC